>NZ_JAOTJD010000001.1:0-280739 GCF_042714595.1 Phenylobacterium ferrooxidans
AAAAGGGTCTATCTTCTTGAATCTAGAGCATGTCCGGGCGGCGAACCGGCGCCCACTTGCGCCTGACATGCTCTAGGTCGCGGCTCGCGCCGCGCTTGCCTGCGCCTTGGCTGAGGCCTGCTCGTGGGCGATGGCGTCCCGGGTTTCTCTGATTAGGCGCACGGCGATCGGGTCGGTCTGGATCGCCCGCCAATAGGCCGAGAGCTTGGGCAGATCCTCAAGCGGGTCCGGCGTGCCGAACAGGCCGGGGATCCACTCGCAGGCCAGGACGAGCTGCGGCGTGATCGCGCCGTCCGCCTGGGTCAGGCTCTGGCCGACCGCATAACCGTCGGTTCCAATGTACGGCTCCAGGAACCCCAGCGCCTCGGCCACCTTGTCGGTCGCCGCGCGGATCGCGACGGGGTCCCAGTGCTTGCGCGAACGGGCTGAGAAGCTGAACAGCGGGACCATGGCCATGACCACATAGAAGTCGCAAATGCGCGACAGCAGCCGCATCTGGGCCCGGCCCCAGGCGTCGGCCGGCTGGGTGGCCGGCTGCGGATAGGTATCCTCCAGATACTCGCAGATCACCTCCGACTCCGGCAGGGCCCGGCCGTCCTCCAGCACCAGGGCCGGAACCCGGCCGATGGGGTTGATGTCGAGATAATCGCCCTTGGACTCCGCCGAGGAATGGAATCCCGGCGGCTCGATGATCGTCACCTCCAGCCCCTTGGCGTAGATCATCAATCGCACGCGGGTCGGGAAGGGCGAGGAATAGGTCTGGAACAGTTTCACGAGGCGCGCGCCAGGCGCGGGGCGCCCACGTAGCGGGCCGGGTCGGCGTCCACCGTCACCCGTCGCATGTGGCGGCGCTGGCCGGGATAGTCGTTGAGGGCGTAGTGCCAGACCGAACGGTTGTCCCAGAAGGCCACCGAGCCCGGCTGCCAGACGAAGCGGGTGGTGAACCGCTCGCTTCGGCAATGCTCGAACAGGAAATCCAGCAGCGGCTTGGACTCCCGGGTGCTCCAGCCGTCGATCTTCATCGTGAAGGCGGGGTTCACATAGAGCGCCTTGCGCCCGCTCTCCGGGTGGGTGAGCACCACGGGATGGATGAACTCCCCGGTCACCCCCTCGGCCTCGGCCACGTTCATGGACGAGCGCTTCTGGGCCGAGTGGCCGCTGGACGAATACTCCCGGCCGGCGGAGTGAACGGCGTTCAGGGTCTCCAGCGTCGCCCGCAGCCCCGGCGTCAGCGCCTCATAGGCCGCCGCCTGGCTCGAAAACAGCGTGTCGCCGCCATAGTCGGGCAGCTCCACCGCATAGAGGATGGAGGCGATGGAGGGGTGCTCCAGGAAGCTCATGTCGGAGTGCCAGCCGCCGCCGAAGTTCACCTTGTCCTGCGGCTCCTTGATCACCTCCATCACCTCGGGGTGACCCGCCATGCCGGCCACATAGGGGTGGATGTTCAGCGGCCCGAACCGGCGGCCGAACGCCAACTGCTGCTCGGGAGACAGCGCCTGGTCGCGGAAGAAGATCACCTGGTGCTCGACGAACGCCGCGCGGATCTCGGCGATGGTCGCGTCCTCCAGGTCGCTGGAGAGATCGACCCCCGAAATCTCCGCCCCCAGGGCTCCGGCCGTACGGCGAACGCACAGATTCGGCATGGTCTTGTCCTCCCGCCACCTGAACGGTGATCACGAGGGGGATTTCGTCATGTCCGGCGGCGGCGTTCAATCCCCGGCGCGCGCAGTTTTTCTACCGCCGGGCTCAGGCGCCCCCGACTAGCTTTCCGGCGCGCGCGCGCCTAAGCCCGGCGCAAGGCCCCCTTCCAAGGATCCCGCCATGACCTCCAACGCCCTGACCTGGCGCGCCGCCTTGCTGGCGCTGGCGGTGGTGGCGGTGTGGGGGACCAATTTCGTGGTCATCAAGGTGGCGCTGGGCGACCTGCCGCCGCTGCTCTTCGCCACCCTGCGCTTCACCTTCGCCCTGCTGCCGGCGGTCTTCTTCCTCAGGAAGCCCGACGTCCCGTGGCGCAACCTGGCGGCTTATGGCGTGCTGATCGGCCTGGGGCAGTTCGGCATGCTCTACATCGCCATGCAGCACGACATCTCGCCGGGCCTGGCCTCCCTGGTGGTCCAGGTCCAGGTGTTCTTCACCATTGGCCTGTCCATGTGGTTGACCCGGGAGCGGGTGAAGCGGTTCCAGGTCGCCGCCCTGGTCCTGGCGACCGCCGGCCTGGCGATCATCCTCCTGCACACCGACGGCTCGACGACGCCGCTCGGCCTGGGCCTCGTGCTCATCGCGGCGGCAAGCTGGGCCGGCGGCAACATGGTCCAGCGGGCGACGCCGGGGGTGAATTCGCTGGCCTATGTCGTCTGGGCCAGCCTGTTCTCGATCCCGCCGCTGCTCATCCTGTCCCTGGTGTTCGAGGGGCCCGAGCGGATGCTGTTGGGGGTCCAGAACGCCGACCTGGCCACCTGGGGGGCGGTTCTCTGGCAGTCGGTGGGCAATACCCTGTTCGGCTACGCCGCCTGGGGCTGGCTGCTGGCCCGGTATCCGGCCGCCACCATCTCGCCGCTCGCCTTCTTCGTGCCGGTGTTCGGCATGGCGGCCTCCGCGGTTCTGCTGAACGAGCCGATGCAGGACTGGAAGCTGACGGCGGCCGGCCTGGTGCTGGGCGGTCTGGCGCTCAACATGTTCTGGCCCATGCTGCGCCGCCGGGCGACTCAGGCCTCGTAGACGTACATGTGATAGGGCACCTGGGCGTCCTGGGGTTTGGAGTACTTCGTGGTCGCCGCCTGGAAGTGGAACCCCAGCCGCTTGAGGATCGCCCCGGAGGCCGGGTTCTCCGCATTGTGCCCGGCGACAATCCGCTTCAGGCCAACCGTCCGGATCGCGAAGTCCATCAGGGCGGCGGCGGCCTCGCGGGCGAAGCCCTGACCCCAATAGGGCTCGTCGAACCAGTAGCCGATCTCGCCGGAGGTCCCGTCGATGTCGTCGATGTCCGCCGTGCCGATCATCACCCCGTCCAGCAGGACGGCGAACCGGTAGGCGGTCCCCGCCGCCCACTCCTTGCCGTGCAGATGGGCCCAGTCGGCCATGGCCGCCTCGGTGGCTGGCCAGGGCGCCAGGCGCAGCATCCGCGTGACGTTCCAGTTGGACTGGATCTGCGCCATGCGCGCGGCGTCGCCGGGTTCGGTGGGACGCAACACCAGACGGGGCGTCGTCAAACGAATGTCGCGGCTCAGCATGGATATCGACTCTTCCTCCACCATCCCGGATGACAGCCTGACGTGGCTTCGCTATGCCGCGTCAAGGAGACGCCATTATGAACACCGAACAGGTCCTGGACGAATTCCGCGCGTCGGGCGCCCTGCGCGAGGGACACTTCGTGCTCTCCAGCGGCCTGCATTCCGGCACTTTCCTGCAGAAGAACCTGGTCTTCCAGTACCCCGACCGCACCGAGCGGCTGTGCAAGGCGCTGGCGGCCAAGATCCTTGAGGAGGTCGGCCCGGTCGATCTGTGCATTTCCCCGGCGGTGGGTGGCATCATTCCAGGCTACGAGACCGCCCGCGCCCTCGGCGTGCCGTCGATGTACGTGGAGCGGGAAGGGGGCGCCTTCAAGCTGCGCCGCGCCTTCTCCATCCCGCCCGGCGCCCGGATCGCCATGGTGGAGGACATCGTCTCCACCGGCCTGTCGTCGCGTGAATGCGTCGAGGCCATCAAGGCGGCCGGCGGCAATGTCGTGGTGGCCGCCGCCATCGTCGACCGCTCGGGCGGCAAGGCCGATCCCGGCGCGCCCTTCGTGGCCCTGGCCCGCCTGAACGTGCCGGCCTATCCCGCCGACCAGCTGCCGCCCGAACTGGCGGCGATCCCCGTCGAAGACCCGGGCAGCCGGAGACTGCACGGATGAGCCGCCTGCGCCTGGGGGTGAATATCGACCACGTGGCGACGATCCGGAACGCCCGGGGCGCCACCTATCCCGATCCCGTTCGGGCCGCCGAGATGGCCATGGCCGCCGGAGCGGACGGCATCACCGCCCACCTGCGGGAGGACCGCCGCCACATCTCCGACGCCGACATGGAGGCCCTGGCCGCCATCACCCGGCGGCGCGGCATTCCGCTGAACTTCGAGATGGCGGTGACCGCCGAGATGGAGGCCATCTGCCTGGCCCACGTCCCCCACGCCGCCTGCCTGGTGCCCGAGCGCCGGGAGGAGGTGACCACCGAGGGCGGCCTCGACGTGGTCAAGGGCCACGACGCCATCGCCCCCACCGTGCGCCGTTTCGTCGAGGCCGGAATCCGCGTCTCCTGCTTCGTCGACGCCGATCTCGAGCAGGTGGCTGCGGCCAAGTCGGTGGGCGCCCAGGTGGTGGAGCTCACCACCGGACCCTATTGCGACGCCGTTCGCGACCGCTCGCCGGACGCCCCGCGCCTGCTGGAAAAGCTGCGCGCCACGGCGGCCGAGGCGCACCGCATCGGGCTGGAGGTCCACGCCGGCCACGGGATGGACTACGAGACCGCCAAGCCCATCGCCTCCATCCCCGAACTGATGGAGCTGAACATCGGCCACTTCCTGATCGGCGAGGCGATCTTCGTGGGCCTCACCCCCGCCATCCAGCGGATGCGCGCCTTGATGGACGAGGCCCGGGCCGAGCGCGCGGCATGATCCTGGGCATCGGCTCGGACCTGTCGGACATCCGCCGCATCCAGGGCAGCCTCGACCGCTTCGGCGAGCGGTTCACGAACCGCATCTTCACCGAGGTCGAGCGCACCCGCTCGGAGCGCAAGCCTGACAGGGCCTCCAGCTACGCCAAGCGGTTCGCGGCCAAGGAGGCCTGCGCCAAGGCGCTGGGCACCGGCATGCGGGCCGGGGTCTTCTGGCGCGACATGGGGGTGGTGAACATGCGCTCGGGCCAGCCCACCATGGCGCTGACCAACGGCGCCCTGGCGCGTCTGGAGAAGATGGTGCCCGCCGGCCACAAGCCGGTGATCCACCTGTCCCTCACCGACGACCACCCCTACGCCCAGGCCTTCGTGATCATCGAGGCGGTGCCCCTCTAGGGTTCACTGCGACCTCCGCAATCGGCGGGCGAGAGCAGGTGAGGCGGCTGACGATTGTGCTAGGCTGACTGGCATGACGGGGCCTTCCAGAGCATCGCGGCGTCGGGTCGCTCACGGTCAGCGCTGGTGGTTTGGCCTGGTCGCCCTGCTGCTGGGCGCGGTCCTGACCCTGGCGCCGGCGCCTGCCGAGCGGCCACCGGAAGGCCGGTCGATTCAGCAGGCCGTGGCGGCCCAGGAGGCCCCCGAGCTTTCCGCGCGCATCAAGTCCCTGGGCCGCGCCTTCGACGGTCGGGTGGGCATCGCCATCCGCGAGGTCGACGAGGGCTGGACGGTCGCCTTCGACGGCGACAACAAGTATCCGCAGCAGAGCGTTTCCAAGCTGTGGGTGGCGCTCGCCGCCCTCGACGCGGTGGACAAGGGCCAGATCCGGCTCGGCGACACCCTGGTGGTTCGCAAGGACGACCTCAGCATCTTCCATCAGCCCCTGCGCAAGCATGTCGGCGACAATGGCTATCCGGTCACCGTGATGGAACTGATCCGCGGCGCCATCGCCCAGAGCGACAACGCCGCCAACGACGTCCTCGTGGGCCATGTCGGCGGCCAGGCGGCGGTGCAGCAGATCCTCGATCGGCACAGGCTCAAGGGCGTCTGGGCCAGTCCGCCGGAGAAGGTGATGCAGACCCAGATCGCGGGCCTGGACTGGAAGCCGGAATACTCCTTCGCGCGCACCTTCTGGGACGAGCGCGAAACCCTCTCGCCCGAGGCCCGCGCGGTGAACCTGGACGCCTATCTGGCCGACCCCTACGACGCCGCCACGCCCGTCGGCGTCGTCGGCGCCCTGGCGCACCTCAAGCGCGGCGAGCTGCTGGCGCCGGCCTCCACCGACCTGCTGTTGAAGATCATGGGTGAGACGGAGACCGGGCCCGGCCGGCTCCCGGCGGGTCTCGGCCCCGGCTGGACCCTGGCTCACAAGACCGGCACCGGCCAGGTCTGGGGCGCCGTGGCCACCGGCTTCAACGACGTGGGGATCATGACCGCCCCTGACGGCCGCAGCTACGCCGTCGCCGTCATGATCGCCCAGACCCGCCGACCGGTCTCCGAGCGCCAGGCGCTGATGGCCGCCGTCGCCCGCGCCGTGGTGGCGCATCACGAAGGAGAATCTGCCCGATGAGGGGCTCTGGGTCCGCGGCGACGTCATGGTCTTTCGGTGGGACGCCGCCACCGGGCGTCTACACGCCTGAACGCCGCTGCGGGGGCGTTGGCTGGGGCGGGAGTGCGGCCCTCGGGCTCTGCGGCCCATTCGCCTGGACAAAGAGTTCACGGGCGCGACTCTTGCCGCTGGGCTATGCAGCGGTTAGCTACAGGCCCTCAATGCGCCGGCTCGCCGGATGTTCGGAACCCCATCTATGACTGAAGACGTGCACAGCGCGGACAGCTCCGAAAAGTCCGGAGCCCTGAATGAGGTCGTGGAGATCGTGAAAACGGTCGTCTACGCCCTGCTGATCGCACTGTTCCTGCGGGTGCTGTTCTTCCAGCCCTTCACCATTCCCTCGGCCTCGATGGATCCGACCCTCCTGGAGGGCGACTACATCATCGTGTCGAAATACTCCTACGGCTATTCCAAGAACTCGATCCCCTTCAGCCCGCCGCTGTTCAAGGGGCGGATCATGGATCGCATGCCCGAGCGCGGCGATATCATCGTCTTCAAGCTGCCTCGCGACGGCCACATCGACTACATCAAGCGCCTCGTGGGCCTGCCCGGCGACCGGATCCAGATGCAGGGCGGCGTTCTGTTCATCAACGGCAAGGCGGTGCCGCGCAGAGCGCTGCCGCCGGTGATGGTGGACTCCGGCTACGGCTTCACGCGCAACGTCGAACGCTATGAAGAGACCCTGCCCAACGGCAAGAGCTACATCACCTACGATTTCGGCCCCGACGGCGACGTGGACAACACCGGCGTCTTCGTGGTGCCCGAAGGCTCCTACTTCTTCATGGGCGACAACCGCGACAACTCCCTCGACAGCCGCGTGCCGGCCGAGATCGGCGTGGGTTATGTCCCGGCCGAGAACCTGGTGGGCAAGGCCCGGATCATCATGCTGTCCTGGAACAAGGGCGCCTCGCTCTTCAAGCCCTGGACCTGGGTCCTGGATGCACGGCCCAGCCGGTTCTTCCACACCCTGAAATGAACAAGCGCGAAGTCGCGGTCTCCCAACTCGAGGCCCGCATAGGCCACGTTTTCCAGGACCGCGAACTTCTCGAGCGGGCCCTGACTCACGCCAGCGTCGGCAGCGGCTCCACCAAGACCGCCCACAACGAGCGCCTGGAGTTCCTCGGCGACCGGGTGCTGAACCTGATGGCCGCCGAGCGGCTGATGGAGCTGCGCCCCGAGGCCCGCGAGGGCGAGATGTCGCGCCTGATGAACAAGGTGATCACCTACCAGGCCTGCGCCCGCGTCGCCCGCCTGGTGGGCCTGCCCGAGGCTCTGCGGGTCGGACACGGCGAGACCAAGCTTGGGACCCGCGACAACGACAAGGTGCTGGGCGACGCCTGCGAGGCCCTCATCGCGGCCCTCTACATTGAGGGCGGCCTGACCCTGGCCAAGACCTTCTTCCTCACGTTCTGGCTCTCCGAGTTCGAGACCATGGACCAGGCCGCCTTCAAGGATTCCAAGACCTTGCTGCAGGAATGGGCTATGGCGCGAGGATTACCTGTTCCGCGCTATGATGTGGTGGCCCAATCGGGGTCCGCCCACGAGCCGGTATTCACCATTGAAGTCTCGATCGAGGGCCAGTCGCCGGAGCGGGCGCAGGGCCGGTCGAAGCTGGAAGCCCAGAAAGCCGTCGCCAACATAATGCTGTCGAAACTCGAGACCGCCCAATGACCCGTGCAGGTTTTGTCGCCGTGATCGGCGCGCCCAACGCCGGCAAGTCCACCCTGACCAACCGCATGGTGGGCGCCAAGGTCTCGATCGTGACCCAGAAGGTGCAGACCACCCGCTTTCCGGTGCGCGGCGTGGCCATTGAGGGCGAGACCCAGATCATCCTGGTGGACACACCGGGCATCTTCACCCCGCGTCGCCGACTGGACCGCGCCATGGTGCGGTCGGCCTGGGGCGGAACCGAGGACGCCGACGCCGTAGTGCACCTGGTGGACGCCGCCGCCGAGATCGCCGTCAACGAAGGCAAGGGCAAGGCCGCCGACCGCCGAGGCATGGCCGATGTCGACACCATCGTCGAGGGCCTGAAGGCCGCCGGCAAGCAGGTGATCCTGGCGCTGAACAAGATCGACGGCGTCAAGCGCGAGAACCTGCTGGCCATCTCGCAAAGGCTCTTCGAAACAGGTGTCTATACCGAGGTCTTCATGATCTCGGCCGCCACCGGAGCCGGCGTCGAGGACCTCACCAAACGCCTTGTCGAACTGATGCCCGAGGGCCCCTGGCTCTATCCCGCCGACCAGACCGCCGACCTGCCGGTTCGCCTGCTGGCCGCCGAGATCACGCGCGAGAAGATCTATCTGCGGGTTCACGAGGAGCTGCCCTATGCGGCGGCCGTGGAGACCACCTCGTTCGAGGAGCGCAAGGACGGCTCCCTGCGCATCGAACAGACCATCTATGTCGAGCGCGAGAGCCAGCGTCCCATCGTGCTGGGCGCCAACGGCCAGACCCTGAAATGGATCGGCCAGAAGTCCCGCGAGGAGCTTACCACCCTGCTGGACAAGACCGTTCACCTGTTCCTGACGGTGAAGGTCGACGAGCGTTGGGCCGACAAGCGCGAGTTCTACGGCGACGTGGGCCTCGACTTCGATGTCTGAGGCCGCCCCCCCGCGGTCCTTCTCCCCTTGCGGGAGAAGGTGGCCCTGCGGAGCAGGGTCGGATGAGGGGTCGATAGACCTATCCGGCAAACTCACTTCATCATCCCTGCGGTCGCTCGTAGCGGCGGGTGTCTTGTTCCGCGAGCGGAGTGCGACCCCTCATCCGTCGGGCCTTCGCCCGACACCTTCTCCCGCAAGGGGAGAAGGAGCCTTGGCGCTCGCCTGACTCCATGGAATTCGAAGACGACGCCTTCGTGCTCTCGGCCCGGCCTCACGGAGAGGCCGGGGCCATCGTCGAGTTCCTGACCGCCACCCACGGCCGCTACGCCGCCCACGTGGCGGGGGGGACGTCGCGGCGGATCAAGCCCTTCCTGCAGCCCGGCGCGCGCGCCGTCATCGCCTATCGCGCCCGGGTGTCCGACCAGCTGGGCTCGGCCTCCCTGGAGCCCGTGGGGGAGGGGCCGTCGGCCCTGTTCGACGACGCCCTGGCCCTGGCCGGCCTGTCGGCCGCCGCCGCCGTGGCCGCCGCCGCCCTGCCGGAACGCGAGCCGCATCCCGGCGCCTTCTACGCCTTCGAGGCCCTGACCGATTCCCTCATCCATCCCGACATCTGGCCGGCCATCTTTGTGCGCTTCGAGGCGGGGCTGCTGCAGGACCTGGGTTTCGGCCTGGACCTCTCCAAGTGCGCCGCCACCGGGGTGCTGGACAACCTGATCTATGTCAGCCCCCGCACCGGCCGGGCGGTCAGCGCAGAGGCGGGCGAGCCCTACAAGGACAAGCTCCTGCACCTGCCGCCCTTCCTGCTCTCGGCCCAGGGCGGCATCGCGCCGGGCGACATCCGCGCCGGCCTCGACCTCACCGCCCACTTCCTGCAGGCCTTCGTCTTCAACCCCCTGAACCGGCCGCTGCCCCAGGCCAGGCTCTGGCTTGTGGACCGTCTATCTGACGCAGACCGGCTCTAGAGACGCGGGCGCCCCGGCCCGCTAGAATCACCGCGCAACCGAGTTCGCGATTCTCCCATGTCCAAACACACCCCACCGCCCTTCGAGGGCGACGGCGACCGCATCATTGACGAGCCGCTGTCCGAGGCCCTGTCCCGGCGGTATCTCGCCTATGCGCTCTCCACCATCACCGGCCGGGCCCTGCCCGATGTGCGCGACGGCCTGAAGCCCGTGCACCGGCGGCTGATGTACGCCATGCGCATGCTGCGGCTGGACCCCACCACCACCGCCAAGAAGTGCGCCCGCGTGGTCGGCGACGTCATCGGTAAGTATCACCCGCACGGCGACGTGGCGGTCTATGAGGCCCTGGTGCGCCTGGCCCAGGACTTCGCCCAGCGCTATCCGCTGGTCGATGGCCAGGGGAACTTCGGCAACATCGACGGCGATAACGCCGCGGCCATGCGCTACACCGAGTGCAAGCTCACCGTCGCCGCCCAGCTGCTGCTGGACGGGATCGACGAGGACGCGGTGGACTTCCGCTCCACCTATGACGGCGAGGACGAGGAGCCTGTCGTCCTGCCGGCCGGCTTCCCCAACCTGCTGGCCAATGGCTCGTCGGGCATCGCCGTGGGCATGGCCACCTCCATCCCGCCGCACAACGCCGCCGAGCTGATCGACGCCTGCCTGGTGCTGCTCAGCAACCGCGAAGCCACCACGATGGACCTGCTGGAGCACGTCCAGGGCCCCGACTTCCCCACCGGCGGCGTCATCGTCGAGCCCAAGGCCTCCATGGCCGAGACCTACGAGACCGGCCGGGGCGGCGTCCGCGTCCGTGCGCGCTGGTCCAAGGAGGACAACGGCCGCGGCACCTACCAGATCGTCATCACCGAGATTCCGTATCAGGTGAAGAAGGCCGACCTGGTGGAGCAGCTCGCCGGCCTGATCGAGACCAAGAAGGCCCCGCTGCTGGGCGACGTGCGCGATGAGAGCGCCGAGGACGTGCGCCTGATCCTCGAGCCCAAGAGCCGCAACGTCGAGCCCGAGGTGCTGATGGAGAGCCTGTTCAAGCTCTCCGACCTGGAGACCCGCTTCCCGGTCAACATGAACGTCCTGGACGCGCGCGGCACGCCCGGCGTCATGAGCCTGAAGCGCTGCCTGCAATCCTTCCTCGATCACCGCCGCGAGGTGCTCGTTCGCCGCGCCCGCTTCCGGTTGGCGAAGATTGAGGCGCGCCTGCACATCCTCGACGGGATGGTCATCGCCTTCCTCAATCTGGACGAGGTGATCCGTATCGTCCGCTACGAGGACGAGCCCAAGACCAAGCTGATTGACGCCTTCGAGCTCTCCGACATCCAGGCCGACGCCATCCTCAACACCCGCCTGCGCCAGTTGGCCCGGCTGGAGGAAATGGAGCTGCGCCGCGAGCATGCGGAGCTCGCCGAGGAACGCGACGGTCTGGTCAAGATGCTGGGCGACGACAAGCAGCAGTGGAAGCTGGTGGGCGTGGGCCTCAAGGACGTGCGCGCGATCCTCGGCCCCGACACCACGCTGGGCCGCCGCCGCTCGACCTTCGACACCGCCCCGGTGGTGGACGCCGACGCGGCTATCGAGGCCATGATCGTCCGCGAGCCGATCACAGTCATCCTCTCCGAACGCGGCTGGATCCGCGCGGCCAAGGGGCGGGTGGAGGACCCGTCGGAACTGAAGTTCAAGGAGGGCGACAAGCTCGGCTTCCTGGTCCCGGCCGAGACCACCGACAAGCTGCTGATCTTCGCCTCCGACGGCCGCTTCTTCACCGTCGGCTGCGACAAGCTCCCCTCGGCCCGCGGCCACGGCGAGCCCCTGCGGCTGATGCTCGACCTGGACGACAAGACCGACATCATCGACATCTTCCCCTTCAAGGCGGGCTCCAGGCGGGTGATCGCCTCAAAGGAGGGCTACGGCTTCGTCATGCCGGAGGAGGAGGCCATCTCGGCCCGCCGCGCCGGCAAGCAGGTGCTGAATGTCGGCGCCAAGGGCGCGGCCTTCGCCATGCCGGCGACCGGCGACCACCTCGGCGTCATCGGCGACAACGGCAAGATCCTGATCTTCCCCCTGGCCGAGCTGCCGGAAATGCCGCGCGGCAAGGGGGTGAAGCTGCAGACCTACCGCGAGGGCGGCCTGCGCGACGCCATCGTCTTCAATGAGGCTGACGGCGCTGCGTGGATCGACGGGGCGGGCCGCACGCGGGTGTGGGCCGAGTGGAAGGACTGGCTCGCGCGCCGCGCCGCCGCCGGCAAGCTGGCCCCCAAGGGCTTCCCCACCAGCAAGCGGTTCAAGCCGAAGTAGGCAGGGCTGAAACTTGACTTTCGACCCCCCTCATGCGCCCTTCCGCGCCTTGATTTTCTAGAGCTTTGGCGACCATGCATCCCCACCGTTCCCATACCTGCGGCGCCCTCCGGTCGGCGGACACGGGCCAGAATGTCCGCTTGTCGGGCTGGATCCACCGCAAGCGCGACCACGGCGGGTTGATGTTCATCGACCTGCGCGACCACTACGGCCTGACCCAGCTGGTGATCAGCCCCGAGACCCCCGGCTTCGACCGCGTCGAGCGCCTGCGCGCCGAGAGTGTGATCCGGGTGGACGGCCAGGTCCTGGCCCGCTCGGCCGACACCATCAACGCGAACCTCCCCACCGGCGAGGTCGAGATCCGCGTGTCGTCCATCGACGTGATCTCGGAAGCCGCTGAACTACCGCTGCCGGTGTTCGGCGAGCCCGACTATCCCGAAGAGCTGCGGCTCAAGCACCGCTATCTCGACCTGCGCCGCGAGACCCTGCACAAGAACATCGTCCTGCGCTCCAAGGTCATCCAGTCGATCCGCAACCGCATGATCGGCCAGGGTTTCCTGGAGTACCAGACCCCGATCCTGACGGCCTCGTCGCCGGAAGGGGCGCGCGACTTCCTCGTGCCGTCGCGCCTGCACCCGTCCAAGTTCTACGCGCTTCCCCAGGCGCCCCAGCAGTTCAAGCAGCTGCTGATGGTGGCCGGCTTCGACCGCTATTTCCAGATCGCCCCCTGCTTCCGCGACGAGGACCTGCGCGCCGACCGCAGCCTGGAATTCTACCAGCTCGACGTGGAGATGAGCTTCGTCACCCAGGACGACATCTTCGCCGCCATTGAGCCGGTGATGCACGGCGTGTTCGAGGAGTTCGCCGACGGCAAGAGCGTCACCCCCTATCCGTTCCCGCGCATCCCCTATCGCGACAGCATCGCCTGGTACGGCAGCGACAAGCCCGACCTGCGCAACCCCATCAAGATGGCCGACGTCTCCGAGCGCTTCCGCGGCGGTGGCTTTGGCCTGTTCGCCCGCATCCTGGAAGACGCCAAGAACGCCGTCTGGGCGATCCCGGCCCCCAAGGGCGGAAGCCGCGCCTTCTGCGACCGCATGAACTCCTGGGCGCAGGGCGAGGGCCAGCCGGGCCTGGGCTACATCTTCTGGAGCGAGGACCAGGGCGCCTGGGGCGGCCCCATCGCCAAGAACCTGGGCGCTGAGGCGACCGAGGCCCTGATGGCCGAGATCGGCCTGGGGCAGGGCGACGCCGCCTTCTTCGTCGCCGGCGATCCCAAGAGCTTCTACAAGTTCGCCGGCTCGGCCCGTACCAAGGTCGGAACCGACCTGAAGCTGATCGACGAGGACCGCTTCGAATTCGTCTGGATCGTCGACTTCCCGATGTTCGAGATGAACGAGGAGACCAACCACGTCGACTTCTCGCACAACCCCTTCTCCATGCCGCAGGGCGAGCTGGAGGCCCTGGAAACCAAGGACCCCTTGGACATCCTGGCCTACCAGTACGACATCGTCTGCAACGGCTACGAGCTGTGCTCCGGCGCGGTGCGGAACCACCTTCCCGAGGTGATGCTGAAGGCCTTCGACATCGCCGGCTACGGCCCCAGCGTGGTCGAGGAGCAATTCGGCGGCATGCTGAACGCCTTCCGCCATGGCGCCCCGCCGCACGGTGGCCTGGCTCCCGGCATCGACCGGATCGTCATGTTGCTGGCCGGCCAGACGGCCATCCGCGAGGTCATCGCCTTCCCGCTGAACCAGCAGGGCCAGGACCTGCTGATGAACGCGCCGTCAGAGGTCGAGGAAAAGCAGCTCAAGGAGCTGCACGTCCGCCTGGCCCCGCCGATCAAGGTCTAGCGGGCCGGCAGGCCTAGCCGGCGCTGATCAGTCGCGCGGCTCGGCGGGCGGCGCCGGCGGCCGGGGCATGCGCGGCGCGGCCGGCGGGGTCGGGGGCCGCCAGCCGGTCAGGCGCGCGCCGCCGCCGTGGCAGCCGCGGGCCACCAGGCCCGGCGGCAGCTTCGTCGAGGCGTCGGTGCAGGCCTCGTCCAGCTGATCCTGGTCCAGGTTGCGCGCCTTGGAGAGATCGACCCCGTACAGCATGGCGCGGCGCAGGCTGGCGTCGCGGAAGTCGGCGCCGGCGAACATCGCCCCCGAAAGCACCGCGGAGTCGAGATTGGTGTCGCGGAACGAGGCGCGCTCGAACCGGCCGTGCGCCAGCACCGCGCCCTGCATCGAGGCGTCGCGGAAGCTGACGCCGCGGGCGTCGGTCTTGCTGAAATTCGCCCCGGTCAGCTCGCCCTCATTGAGCTGGGCGCCGCCCATCGAGGCCCGGCCGAAATTGGCGCCCTGGGCGCGCAGGTCGCGCAGGTCGGCGTTCGACAGGTTGGCCGAGGAGAAGCTCACGCCCTTGGCCTCGACATCGCGCAGCTTGGCGTCCGAGAGATTGGCCGAGCCGAAGTTGGCCCCGATCATCTGGGAATCCGACAGGTCGGCCCGTGACAGGTCCGCGCCGGAGAAGTTGGCGCCGTAGAAGCGGGCCTCGCGCAGATCCGATCCCACCAGGGCTGCGCCGGCGAAATTCGCGCCGTTGAACTGGGCGCCGGTCAGCTTGCGGCCCGACAGCTCGCACTTGGCGCAGGCCCCGCCAAAGGAGACCAGCCTGGCCACCTCCTTGTCGCCGAGCATGGCGCTGGCCGCACTGGGAGCGAACGCCGCCACCACGGCCAGGGACGCGGCCAGCGGGACGATACGGGACCGGGCGGTGCGGAAAGAGCCGAACATGACGCACCATGTGCCCTGTGGGGGATGTCTCAGGCTACTTAAATCGCGGTAATTCTTGACAGATTAGCAGCGTGGGGTCCGCAGGCCGGGGGGGAGCCGGGTGGCGCCGTCGCCGCAGGCTCGGTTGAGTTGAGCCTGAGACAGTCCCCGCGCGCGGCCCATTTCGGCGCCCGAGAAATTGGTCCCCACCAACTGCGCGCCGGCGAAATTGGCGCCCTCCAGATAGGCCCCGACGAAGCTGGCCTGGGTCAGGTCCGCGCCGGCGAAATTGGCGCTGGAGAACACCCCGCCATAGGCGTTGACGTCGCGCAGGTCGGCGCCGCGGAAATTGGCGCGGTTCATCACCGAGACACTGAGATCGGCTTGCCGGAGTCGGGCGCCGGCATAGTTGCGGCCCTTGATCTCCAGCCCCGAGAAGTCGGCCTGGAACAGGTTGCAGCTGGGGCAGTTGGCCCCCTTGCGCGCCGCGGCGATCTGGCCGGCGTTCTGGGCGCTGGCGGGCAGGGCGAGGGCCAGGACGGTGGCCAGGCTGAGCAGGCTAAGCGGCTTCATCTGCGGGCTCCGGCGGAAGACCCCTCCTGCCTAGGCCAGCAAGCTTAAGGTCCGGTGACCATGCTTAGCCGGTGCGGTCGCTGTCCTGCGGTCCGGCGCGCACGCCACAGGATTCGCAGATCAGGCTGGCGCCCTTGCGCACCACCGCCAGGTCCCCGCAGGCGGCGCAGACATCGGCCTCCAACCGCCCCGAACGCGCATTGGCGGTGGGCAGGAAGACCAGGTTGTCGGGCGTCGCGCCCCGGGCGAACCCGCGTGAGATGAAGTGGGAGGCCGGGATGTTCTCCCCCTCCGGCTCGCCCTCGTCCTTGCCGCGCCCCAGGCCGTCGGCGTTGAGCTCGCCGTCGGCGTTGGCCAGCTCCTCGCGGCCCAGATACGAGATGCCCAGTTCGCGGAACAGGTAGTCGAGGATCGAGGTGGCCGAGCGCACGGAGTCGTTGCCGGTCACCGGTCCGGCCGGCTCGAACCGGGTGAAGACGAAGGCGTCCACGAACTCCTCCAGCGGCACCCCGTATTGCAGGCCGATGGAGATGCCGATGGCGAAGTTGTTCATCAGCGATCGGAAGGCGGCGCCCTCCTTGTGCATGTCGATGAAGATCTCGCCCAGCTCGCCGTCGTCGTACTCGCCAGTGTGCAGATAGACCTTGTGGCCTCCCACGGCGGCCTTCTGGATGTAGCCCTTGCGGCGGTCTGGCAGTTTTCGCCGCGTGCGGTCGCGCTCGACGATGCGCTCCACGATCCGCTCCTCGGGCGGCGGCGCGGGGCGTTCGGGCTCGCGGGCCGCGCGCACCGGTGCTTCGGCCGTCTTCGGCAGGTCGAGGAAGAAGCTCAGCGGCGGATCGGAGCGGCGGATCCGAACGGCGGCGACCCTGGCCTGGGCGGCCTCGGCCAGCAGGGCGCGGGCGTCCGCGGGGGCGGTGTCCCACTCCAGCTCGATCTCGGCGATGGCGGGCAGGTCCAGGGCCGGCTGCAGGGCCGCCAGCATGGCGAAATAGGGCGTCGGGCCCAGGTCCTCGGCGGTGAGGAACACCTGCCGCTGCTCCGGCGTCAGGAAGGCCGCGTCGGCCAGGGCCCCGCCGCCCAGCACGTGGGCCTCGGCGGCGGCGATCTGTTGCTCGCTGAAGCCGGCGAGCTTGAGGGTGTCAAACTCGGGATCGGCCAGGTCGGCGTCGGTGGCCCCCAGCACGTCGGTCAGGAAGCCGGCGTCCACCACCAGGGGGGAGAAGGCGTCGCGCAGGCGGGCGGCGAAGGGCAGGGCGGCCTCGGCCGAGGCGATCTCGTGCTCGGTGAAGCCGCGGGCCTTCAGGGCGGCGTGATCGACACCCGGCGCTTCTGACAGGTCCAGGCGGCCGATCAGGTGGGCGCGGGCGGCCGGAAGGTCTGCGCCCAGCGTTTTGAGGCCGCGCAGGGCGGCCTCCGACAGCACCCGGGTCAGGGCCCCGTCCTCGGTCTCGGCGACGGTGACCGGTCCCAGCCAAGGCGCGCCCGAGCTGGAGGATCCGCCCAGCCGCAGGGCCAGGTCGGGATCATCGAAGACCGCCAGGCCTCCTGCGAGCGGGATGTCGGCCATGGCGGTCCGGGCGCGCTCATAGACCTCGCGGACGGCCAGGCGGCCGGCGTTCGAATCATAGGCCAGGCCCTGGGCCGCCAGCCAGTCGGCGAGCCCCCCCAGGCCCAGCGCCACGGGGCCCCCGAAGGCGGCGAGCGCGATGGCCGCCAGGCCAACCGCGTCGTCGAACGCCTCGCCGTCGAAATCAGCCCCGCTTCCGAAGGCCAGCAGGTCCACCGCGCCGCGCGTGGCGGTCCAGGTCTGGGCGATTTTCGGCGCGGCGTCGGCGGCGAAGGCCGCCACCACGGCGCCGGTTTCCCAGGCCGCGGCGGCCAGGGCGAGGTCGCCCTCGGCAAGGTCGGGCGGAATGGCGGCGATCAGGCCGGGGCCGTCCCCGCTTTCGAACTGGGCCTGGGCCGACCACAGGTCCTCACCCGCGCGGGCCAGGGTCATGGCGTCCAGGATCATCAGGTCGGTGGCGCCGGCGCCCCGCGCGGCCTCGGCGGCGCGGGCCAGGCTGAGATTGGATTGCGGATTGGCGCAGGCCGCGGGGTCGCCCTCGCAGCGCTGGATGGCGTCCATCACCCCCTGCAGGCGCTGGGACAGCGCCATTGCGGCGGCCCGGGCCGAGACCCGGCCCCGGCGGCGCGCGCGCAGGGTGGCAAGCGCCTTGACGTAGTCGCCGTCGTGCGCGCCGATGACACCGGGCGCATCGAGGGCGCGGGGCTCGGCGATGGCCAGGCGGCCGGCCAGCAGGGCCGCGCCCAGGTCGCGGCGGAAGGCGGCCCGCGTGCGGGCGTCGGGCAGCAGGGCGAGCGCGCCCGCCTGTTCGGCGATGATCTCTGCCTTGCGGAAGATGGCGGCGGGCAGGTCGGTCTCGCCGCCGGCCCAGTCCAGCCAGGCTTCCACCCGGGCATCGGTCCAGGCGGCCGGAGCCAGCACCTCGACCACGCTGTCGGCGCGCTCAAGAGGCCTGCGCTCGATCCGGCCCGGTTCGGTTCGCAACGGTTTGTCTCCCACGGGCGGGGAGGTTAGGAGCCCAAGGGGTTCGTCGCAACAGATGTTGTGGTCGCGGGCGAGTTCTTAACAACATCTTGCGGTGATCGCGCCGCTGGACGCTCGGAAGGGCGCCGCCTATAGTCCGCCCGCCTCCCAACCCCGTTGGATCTTCAGAAACGTGCTCAAGTCGATCTTTACCTGGTGGAACGGCGCCACCCTCGGCGCGCTCTTCACCGTCTGGCGCCGCGGCGTGCTCGTGGGCACGGACGACACCGGCAACAAATACTACCAGGCCAAGGACGACAGCGATTCCTACGACAAGGGCCGTCTGCGCCGCTGGGTGATGTATTCCGGCTATGCCGAGGCCTCCAAGGTCCCGCCGGACTGGCACGGCTGGCTGCACCACACCTTCGAGGAACCTCCGACCAAGGAGCCGCTCAAGCGGCAGGCTTGGGAGAAGGATCACCTGCCCAACATGACCGGCACCATCAACGCCTGGCGGCCCAAGGGCTCCATCAGCCGGGGCGGTGAGCGCCAGAAGGCGACCGGCGACTACGAGGCCTGGCGGCCGGAATAGTGGGCGGACGTTCTCTCCTCAGCCTGACGGTGGCCCTGAGCGTCCTGGCCGGCGCTGGTTTCGTGGCCGCCCAGACCGCGCCCGTCGCCCCGGTCGCCCCGACCCCCGCGCCGGGACCGGTGGCGCCGTCGCCCTTGCCGGCCGCCGATCAACCCCAACCGGCGGAAGAGGCGCCGCCCGTCGTGGTGCCGGTTCCCGCCCCCGTGGCCACCCCGGCGGTCCAGGCCTCCGAGGTCGCGCCTGCGGCGGCGCCCAAGGCCCAGGTCGTGGAAAAGCCGGCCGAGAGCACCATCAAGCGCGCCCGCTATGACGTCGCCATCCTGCAGGCCCTGGACAAGGTCACCGCCGAGACGGTCCGCTTCGAGGCCGCCGTGGGCCAGCCGGTGCGCTACAAGACCCTGGTCTTCACCGTGAAGGCTTGCGAGCAGGCGGCCGCCGACGAACCGCAGGAAGACGCCATCGCCTACATGACGGTGGACTCCCAGCCCCGCGCCGCGCCGGGCAAGCCGACCCCGCCCGCGCGTCAGGCCTTCAAGGGCTGGATGTACGCCTCGTCACCGGGCCTCAACCCGCTGCAGCATCCGGTCTACGACGCCTGGCTGATCACCTGCAGGGCCGCGGCCCCCGTCGTGGCCGCCGGCAACCGCTGAAACTCAGCCGTCACGGCGAGCGCCTTGCCCAGCCGTCGCCGGTAGACGGCCCGTGAGATCTCCTCGGTCCCGAACTGCGCCAGGTGCTCGGTCATGAACTGGGCGTCCAGCAGCAGGAACCCGCCGGCGATCAGCCGCGCCACCAGGTGTGTCAGGGCCACCTTCGACGCGTCGGTGCGGGTGGAGAACATGCTCTCGCCGAAGAAGGCGCCGGCCAGGGAAACGCCGTACAGCCCGCCCACCATCTCGTCGCCGGCCCAGCACTCGACGCTGTGGGCGTGACCGATCGCGAACAGTTCGGCGTAGAGCCGCTCGATGGGGTTATTGATCCAGGTCTCGGTCCGCCCCGGCCTGGCTGCCGCGCAGGCGCTCACGACCTCGGAAAAGGCTGTGTCGATCCGCACCTCGAAGGGGTCACGCCGGACAGTGCGCGCCAGGCGTCTGGACAGGTGGAAGCCGGCCAGGGGAATCACCCCCCGCCGTTCGGGATCGATCAGGAAGACCGCGTCGTCGTCGCGCGCGTCGGCCATGGGAAAGACCCCACGGGCGTAGCAGTCCAGCAGCTCGGCGGCGCCAAAGGTGGTCATGGGTTGAGGTCTTGCAGCCCTTCTCCCCTTGCGGGAGAAGGTGGCCCTGCGGAGCAGGGTCGGAAGAGGGGTCGCACGGACCTCTCCGGATCGGGCTTCAAGGAGAGGTGTCGAGGGGAGAGCGACCCCTCATCCGACCGCCCTCCGGGCGGCCACCTTCTCCCGCAAGGGGAGAAGGACCGCATGGGCGTCCGCGTCACAATCTCAGGCCTCAGGCCGAGAGCTCGGCCTGCGACTTCATCCAGCGTTCCAGCCAGTGGATGTCGTAGGTCCCTGAGATGATGTCGGGCTGGTGGATCAGCTCCTGGAACAGCGGGATCGAGGTCTCGATGCCCCCCACCACCATCTCGCCCAGGCAACGGTTCAGGCGCGCCAGGCACTCCTCGCGGTCGCGGCCGTGGACGATCAGCTTGCCCACCAGGCTGTCGTAGTCCGGCGGGATCGAATAGCCGGCATAGAGGGCGCTATCGAGGCGCACGCCCAGCCCGCCCGGCGCGTGGAAGTCGGTGACCAGGCCCGGCGAGGGGGCGAAGGTCTTGGGATTCTCGGCGTTGATCCGGCACTCGATGGCGTGGCCTTCGAAGATGATGTCCTCCTGCTTGAAGGACAGCGGCAGGCCCGCGGCGATGCGAATCTGTTCGCGCACCAGATCGATGCCGGTGATGGCCTCGGTGACGGGGTGCTCCACCTGCAGGCGGGTGTTCATCTCGATGAAGAAGAACTCGCCGTTCTCGTACAGGAACTCGATGGTGCCGACCCCGAGGTAGCCGATGGCCTTGATCGCATCGACCACCACCTTGCCGATCTTGGCGCGGGCGGCGGCGTCGATGACCGGGGAGGGGGCTTCCTCCAGCACCTTCTGGTGGCGGCGCTGCAGGGAGCAGTCGCGCTCCCCCAGGTGACAGACATTGCCGAAGCTGTCGGCGATGACCTGGATCTCGATGTGGCGCGGGGTCTGGAGATAGCGCTCCATATAGACCGCGTCGTCGCCGAACGAGGCTCGGGCCTCGGCGCGCGCCGTGGAGACCGCCTCGGCCAGTTCGTCCTCGTTGAGGGCCACCTTCATGCCGCGCCCGCCTCCGCCGGCGGCGGCCTTGATCAGCACCGGGAAGCCGATTTCCTTGGCGGCGGCGAAGGCCTCCTCCTCGGTGGTCACGGCGCCGTCGGAGCCGGGGACCACGGGGATGCCGGCGTTCTTCACGGCCTGCTTGGCGGTGATCTTGTCGCCCATCATCAGGATGTGCTCGGCCTTGGGGCCGATGAAGGTGAAGCCGTGCGCCGTGACGATCTCGGCGAAGCGGGCGTTCTCCGACAGGAAGCCGTAGCCCGGATGGATCGCCTGGGCGCCGGTGATCTCGGCCGCCGCGATGATCGAGGGGATGTTCAGATAGCTCTTGGCCGCCGAGCGCGGGCCGATGCAGACGCTCTCGTCGGCCAGCCGCACCCACATGGCGCCGGCGTCGGCCTCGGAGTGGACCGCCACCGTCGAGATGCCCATTTCCTTGCAGGCCCGGTGGACCCGCAGCGCGATCTCGCCCCGGTTGGCGATGAGGATTTTTTCGAACATCGGGTTACTCGATGACGACGAGGGGTTCGCCGAACTCCACAGGGTCGCCATCGCCCACCAGGATCTCCACCACCTTGCCTGCCTTGGTGGCCGGGATCGGGTTCATGGTCTTCATGGCCTCGATGATCATCAGGGTCTGGCCTGCCGTCACGGTGTCGCCGACCTTGACGAAGGGCGGGGCCTCTGGGGCGGACTGCATGTAGACGGTGCCCACCATGGGCGACTTCACCACGTCGCCAGCGGCGCGGGTGGCCGCAGGGGCTTCGGCGGCGGCGCCAGTGGGCGCGGCGGCGGCCGGCGCGGCCGCGACCGGGGCGGCGGCCATCGGGGCCTGCTGCACGTACTGGGCGGGCGCGGCGGTCAGGGTGCGGGCGACGCGGATCTTCAGGCCCGAATGCTCCACCTCGATCTCGGTCAGGCCGGTATCGGTGAGGATGTCGGCCAGTTTGCGCACCAGGCGCGCGTCGATCGGATCGGCGGGAGCCTTTGGAGTGCTAGCCATGGAAAAGACCCTTATCTTTTGGCTTGAGGAAGTTAGGCGGACTGACCCGCGGCGGCTTCGATAGCCAGGACATAACTTTGCGCGCCGAAGCCGGACACCAGTCCGGTCGCCGCCAGGGAGACGTAGGTTTCCCGGCGGAACGCCTCGCGCGCCGCCGGATTGGAGAGGTGGCACTCGACGATCGGGATATCGAGCATCTTCAGGGCGTCCAGCAGGGCGATGGATGTATGGCCATAGGCCGCCGGGTTGATCACCAGGGCGGAAGCCTGTGTGCGGGCCTCCTGCACCCAGTCGATCAGCTGGCCTTCGTGGTTGGACTGATGGAACACGACGGTTCGACCCAGGGCGGCGGCGCGTTGCTCACAGAGCTTGCGCACATCGTCCAGCGTGGCTTTTCCGTAAATCTCGGGCTCGCGGACGCCCAGGAGGTTGAGGTTGGGCCCGCTCAGCACATAGATCGGTTTCGACATTCGGCTCCGCCGTCGATTCCGCCGTCTTGTAACGGGCGGCGGCGGGGGTCACAAGCACTGGGAATGTACGACGTGTTGGACGAGGCGGTCATGACCCTGACCATCAATGGCGAAGAGCGGTCCTTTTCGGGCCTCTCGGACCTCGCCGCCCTGGTGCTGAGCCTGGGTCTCGACCCCCGCAAGGTGGCCGTGGAGCGCAATCTCGAGATCGTGCCGCGCTCGGCCTATGGCGCCACCGCGCTCTCCGACGGCGACCGGATCGAGATCGTCCACTTCATCGGAGGCGGCTGACATGGACGGAACGACCCATACGGAAACCCAGGACGACACCTGGACGGTCGCGGGCCGCACCTTCACCTCGCGGCTGATCATCGGCACCGGCAAGTACAAGGACTATGCGCAGAACGCCGCGGCCGCCGAGGCTGCGGGCGCCGAGATCGTCACCGTGGCCCTGCGCCGGGTGAACCTGTCCGATCCCAGCCAGCAGATGCTGGTGGACTATGTGAAGCCCGACCGCTTCACCTACCTGCCCAACACCGCCGGCTGCTTCACCGGCGAGGAGGCGGTGCGCACCCTGCGCCTGGCCCGCGAGGCCGGCGGCTGGGACCTGGTGAAGCTGGAGGTGCTGTCGGACCCCAAGCTGCTCTATCCCGACATGGAAGAGACCCTGCGCGCCTTGAAGATGCTGATCGCCGAGGGCTTCCAGGTGATGGTCTACTGCACCGACGACCCGGTCTACGCCCGCAAGCTGGAAGACGCCGGCGCCTGCGCCGTCATGCCGCTCGCCGCCCCCATCGGCTCGGGCATGGGCATCCTCAACAAGGTCAATATCGGCCTGATCATCGAGCAGGCCAAGGTCCCGGTGCTGGTGGACGCCGGCCTCGGCACGGCGTCGGACGCCGCCATCGCGATGGAGATGGGCTGCGACGCCGTCCTGATGAACACCGCCATCTCCGACGCCCGCGACCCGATCCTGATGGCCAGCGCCATGAAGCACGCCGTCATCGCCGGGCGTCAGGCCTTCCTGGCGGGCCGGATGCCGCGCCGGATCTACGGCGACCCGTCGTCGCCGCAGTCTGGGCTGATCTGAACCCGGCATGGCCATGCCGCCCGACGCGATCGTCTTTGCCGAGACCTTGGCGTGCATCGTTCGCGAGTCGGGCGTGATGGGCGTGGCCGACGTGCCGACACCGGTGGCGCTGGAGGTGTTTCCCGAGAGCTTCCTCCTGGACAGCCTTCAGGTGATGCGCCGGATCGGGATCGATCCTGAGGAGGCTGCGTGCCTCTGCGCCATCTATATGGGCATTCATCAGACCCTGGTGCTCGCCGACGCCGATCCGGCCGTGGCGCCGTGGTCCGGCGACCACAGCCTCCTGGTCGCGGTGGCCCAGGGCCGCCTCGCCGTAGAACGGTTGGGTCCGCTCTTTCTGTTGTTCGAGACAGGCCTGGGCGAGCAGATGATGCGACGTCGTCAAACGATGAACTGAGAGGCCGGGCCGCGTCGACCGGGTGGCCTTCCCCAAGGGGATGTCCTCTAGAAAGGGCGAAAATCGGGGAGGAGCCGCCATGGGGCAGGCCAGGGGACGCAAGTCGATCTTCATCACCGGGGCCGCCTCGGGCATGGGCCGGGAGACCGCTCGGCTGTTCCGCGAGAAGGGCTGGTTCATCGGCGGCTACGACGTCAACCCCGAGGGGCTGAAGGCGCTCGCGGCCGAGCTGGGCGAAGAGAACTGCCTGGTCCGCACCCTGGACGTCACCGACCGCGCCGACTTCCAGGCCGCCTTCGCCGAGTTTGGGGCCGCCACGGGCGGCAAGCTCGACCTTCTGTACAACAACGCCGGGATCGGCCGCGGCGGCCCCTTCGCCGACCAGCCCTTCGAGGACGTCATGGCCGTGGTCCAGGTCAATTTCGTCGGCGTGCTGATCGGCATCCACGAGGGGATCAAGTTGCTGAAGGCCACCCCGGGCTCGCTCTGCTTCACCACCTCATCCTCCTCGGCCACCTTTGGCATGGCCGGCATCGCGGTGTATTCCGCCACCAAGCACGCCGTGAAAGGGCTTACCGAGGCGCTATCGGTGGAGTTCAAGGCCTATGGCGTCCGCGTCGCCGACGTCCTGCCCGGCCTCATCGACACTCCGATCCTGCCCCCCGGCGCGGCGGCGGCGGCCCCCAAGGAGGGCCTGTTCCGCGCCATCCCGCCCATGGACGTCGCCAAGGTGGTGTGGGAGGCGTATCACTCGGATAAATTGCATTGGTACGTCCCGCCCGAGCTGGTGGAGCTCGACAAGGCCGCCACCCTGGCCCCCGAGGCGACCCGCGATCAGATGGCCGCCGGCTCCCTGTTCTCCCTGCAGCCCGCCTCTTGAGAACGACTGCAGGCGGCGCCTAAACCTGGGCGGCAGCCAGCCGGTCGATGTCCGCTTGCGGCGAAAGCCCAAGCGCGGTCAGCATTTCGTGGCGCCCGGGCCCGAGCTTGGGCGGATAGGCTGCGGCGTTGGCCTTCTTCCCCCGCGCCCAGTAGCCCATCACACGCAAGAGGTTGGCCGGCCGCTTCAGCCAGGCCGAGGGGTGCTCCAGCATGTGGAAGCCCCGTAGCGCCGCCCGCAGCAGGTCGAGGTTGGAGCGGACGGCGATGGCCACACCGTCCTCCAGGAAGCTCTTGGCCAGCTTGGCTTTGAAGCTGGGCCTGTAGTCAGGCGTCAGGGTGTTGCGGGCCAGACGGATAGCCAGCCGATCCTGGTTCAGCATGTCCAGGTAGTAGGGCTTCAGGCTCTCATTGATCCTCCCCTGATAGGCCACGGCGCGGGCGGCCGGATCGTTGCTCTCGTTCAGCGAGTCGCGCAGGGCGTAGGCGCTGACGGCGGCGAAGGAGCAGCCCCGGCCATAGAGCGGGTTGGTCCGCACCAGGCTGTCGCCCAGCGGGAAGTAGCCCAGCACGGTGGCGACGCCGCCCGGCGCCATGTCCCGCCAGCGACTGTGCAGGTCGCCCATCCCGAACACCCGGCTGACCCCCTGGGCGCGAGCCGGATCGATCCAGGGGACTAGGCCTGGAATCTGCTCGCATATGCCGTTGAAGATCTCGGGCGAGACGATGGCCTTGCGCATCTCCAGCTCGATCTCCGGCACGCACATGGTGATGGAGAACCAGCCGTTGTCGCCGGGAAAGACGCCGTACTTCAGGAACCCCAGGTCGCCGGTGCCTGGCGCCTTGCCGCGCGGGGGTTCCGCCATGCCCGGGTTCAGGCGGTAGTGGCGGGTGAAGTAGAGGATGCCAGCGGTCTCCTCCTCCTCGGTGATCGGGGCGCCGGCCTCGGTCAGTTGCTCGATGGAGGCGGTGGTGCGGCCCGCGGCGTCCACCACCAGGTCGGCCGTGAGATCCGCTCCGTTCTCCACGGTGACCCCTGTGACCCGCAACGGCGCCCCCGGTTCGATCTTCAGGCCGGTGACGAAGACCTCCGACCGGATCTCCACATTGGCCAGGCGCTCCACATAGCGGCGGATCACCAGCTCCAGGGTGGTGCGCCGACTGGTGAGGACCACGAAGTCCTTGTCGACGGCCTGCGGTCGATAGCCCTTCTTCAGCTCGTCGCTGAGCATCTGCTCGAAGCCAAGGTCGCGGGCTCCGGCCTCCAGGAGGTCGGCCAGCAGCATCGGGTGCTCATCGCGCAGGATCAGCCTCAGGCGGGCCAGGAAGGCGTGGCTGTGGCGCAGGTGGCCCACCCCGCGGCGGGCCCAGTCGGCGAAGGCCGCGTCGGCGTCACCGGTGGGCGGGGCAGGGTCGCGTTCGAGGAGGATGAGCTCTCGTTCCGGCGAGGCGAGGGCCAGGGCCGTGCACAGCCCGCCAATTCCGGCCCCGATCACGAGCACGCGTTCGGTCATGTCGCCTCCCGGGCGTTTTTCTTTTAGCCGTGACACAGGCGCCGGGGGGGAAGGAAAGGGGGGACTTTACAGCCGCGGTTGTCAAGGTTATCGGGCGGCATGCTGCATCGCGCCGCCCAGATCATGACCTCCACCATCGCTCCCTCGCGGGGCGTTGGAGGGTGTGCGCGCGACTAGCCGCTTCCTTCAACAGCCCCGCCGGAGACGGACGGGGTCTTGAGAGGATCACCCTGTCTTCCGGATCACCGAGACAGGACCGCCCGATGCCCCACGACGATCTCAATCCCAACGCGTTCTACGGCGGCGGCCTCGCCGTCGAGAGCTATGACCTGTTCGCCGCCGAGGTCGGCAAGCTGACCGGCGACATCGACTTCTACCTAAACCTCGCCCGCGACCGAGGCGGCAAGGTGCTGGAACTGGCCTGCGGCACGGGACGCATCCTGACCCCGCTGGTGGAGGCGGGCTTCGAGGTCACCGGGGTGGATATTTCGCGGGCCATGCTGGACCTCGCCGATCGAAGGCTGCAGGCCCTGAGGCCATCCGCCTGGGGCCGCGCGCGGCTGATCTGTTCGCCGATGCAGGCCTTCGAGACCCAGGACAGGTTCGACCTGGTGCTGATCCCGGCCCGGTCCCTTCAGCACCTGATAGACCCGATCGACCAAAGGAAGACGCTGGAGCGGGTCTGGCGCTGCCTGAACCCCGGCGGAATGCTGGTCATCGACATGTTCGACGCTCGGCTGGAGGCGTGCGTAGGCGAACCGCCGCCGCCACCGCCGCGTGAGGTGGTCGACCCGGTGAGCGGCCGCCGCTTCCGCCGCACCTGCCTGGGTCGCCACACCAATCCCTTTGAGCAGACGACGGGGGAGCGGATGCGTATCGAGGAGCTGGACGCCCAGGGCGGCGTGCTGGGCAGCCACGAGACCTCGTGGACCCTGCGCTGGTCCACGCGCCAGGAGATGGCCTACCTGCTGGAGCTCACGGGGTTCGAGGCGCTCAGCGTCTATTCGGACTTCGAGCGGTCGCCCGCCGCCTATGGCGGCGAGCAGATCTGGGTGGCTCGCGCCGTCTAGCTGGCCCGCTTGATATCGCCGGCCTTGGCCGCCGCGATGGCGGCGCGCAGGGCTGGCATGTCGGCGCCGGGTACCATGCGGTCGCCGACGATGAAGGCCGGCGTGCCCTCGATGCCGAGGGAGTGGGCCAGCTCGCGGGTGTCGGCGATGTGCTTCTGGACGGCGGCCGATTGGCCGGCGGCCCGGGCCTGCGCGGGATTGATTCCCAGGGCGGCCAGATGCCGGTCGATGGAGGCCGCGTCCAGGGCCTTTTCGGCCATGAAGCTCTTATGTAGCGCCAGGCCTTGGGCCTTGCCCGCCGGGGACAGGGACACCTCGGCGGCCAGGGTCGATTCGCCGCCGAAGATCGGGAATTCCTTGAAGACGAACCGCACATCGGGGTTTTCACGGATGATCTGCAGGATCTCCGGCGCGGAAGTCTTGCAGTAGCCGCAGCGGTAATCGAAGAACTCGACCACCGTGATCTTGCCGTTCGGGTTGGCCACGAAGTCGCGCGGGTCCTGCTCCAGCGCCTTGCGGTGTTTCACCATGCCGGCCTTGGCCAGGTTGGCGGCCTCGGCCACCTTCTTTTCCTGCAGCTTCTGCACCGCCTCCTCGATCACCTCGGGGTGTTCCAGCAGGTAGGCGCGCACCTTCTGGCCGAAGGCCGCGTCGGCGGACTTCTGGCAGCCTGAGAGGGCGAGGATGGCGGCGAGCGCCAGGACGGCGCGGGTCGGGGTTTTCATGCGGTCTGCTTGGCTTGGAGAGCGGGAAAGATCAGCGGAGCGTACCGCGGCGGATCGAGCCTTCGTTGGCCAGATCCTTGAGGTCGTCCTTAGTGGGGGACGAGGCCAGGACAATGTCCGTGGCGCGGCGCCATTCAGGCGTGGACTTCTCCAGCTTCTCCCGGGCGCGCATGGCGAAGACGAGGGCCTGCTGGCGATTGCCGATCTGGAAATTGTACTCGGCGGTAGCGTAGCGGGCCAGGCCATCCTGTTCCTTGCGGTCGTAGGCCTGCGCCAGGAGACGCCAAGCCTCGGCGTTCTCCTCGTCAATGGTCAGCGAGCGCTTCAGTTCGGAGATCCCCTCATCGAGCTTCTTTTCGTCATTCAGCGCGATCAGGGTCTGGCCGAGATTGATGCGCAGCAGGGGCGCCTCGGGCTTCAGTTCGACGGACTTGCGCTGCGGCGCCTCGGCCTCAACGGCGCGGCCGAACTCGAAGAGAATCTGGCCCCGCAGTTCGTACAGGTAAGGGTTGGCCGGCTGATCGGCCAGCAGGTCGTCGATGATCTTCAGCGCCTTGTCTGGCTCCTTGAGCTGGTAGTAGGCGATCGCCCGGCCATAGCGGGTCGTGTACGACTGGTCCTTCTCGTCCAGCCGGCCCATGACCAGCTGGGGATTGATGAAGGCGTCGAGCTTCATCTTCATGATGGCGTGTTCGGCCACCGCCTCGGGGTTGTCCTTGGCGTCGTAGTTGCGCAGCACCTGGGCGCGGCTCCTCAGCGCCTCGATCCGGTCTGACGACAGGGGGTGGCTGCGGAAATAGGCGAAGCGGCGCGCCTCCTGGAAGACCTCCTGGTAGCGGAAGTTGTCGAAGAACTCGACGAGGCCGCGGCCCGACAGACCGGCCTTTTCGAGATAGGTCAGGCCGGCCTGGTCGGCGCGCGATTCCTGCTCGCGGCTGTAGCCCATCGCGCCCAGCGCCCCGAAATAGTTGGCGCTGCCCACCAGGGCCGCGGCCCCTTCCGCCGAACCCGCCAGCGCCGCCAGGACGCCCAGGCCCATGGTCAGCAGGAAGGGCTTCATGCCCGCGGCGTTCATGTCCCCCGAACGAGCGGAGTGACCGCCGGCCAGGTGAGCGATTTCATGGGCCATGACGCCCTGGAGCTGGTTCGGGTTCTCGGTCTCAAGGATGAGGCCGGTATAGACCGCCATCTGGCCGGGCCCCGCCGAGGCCTGCAGGTCCTTGGACCCGATCAGCAGGATATCGATCGACTTGGAGTCCACGCCGGCCGCGTCGAACAGCGGCACGGAGTCCTTGCGCAGGGTCTCTTCGATCTCGGTGTCCCGGATCAGGGACACACCCTCCTGGGCCTGAGCCGGCGCCGCATGGATCAGCAGGCTGAACGCGACAGTCGTCGTCAGGGCCAGGCGAGAAAGCGAGCGGGCAGGGGACGCCATCGTCGAAACTCCAAGCGCCCCCCAGCCCTTCATTGGTTCAGCCTAGCCTCTCAACCCCGACGCCACCAGCCTTTGCGAGGCGCGGTGGGCGGTGTCGAGATTTCCGCCGGGTCGGCGGCGGCGGGCGCCTTGGCCTTGGCCGCGCGGGCCGGCTTGGCGGCCGGAGCCTGCACCACCGGTTCGGCGACGACTTCGACCGGCGCCAGCTCGGCGGCGGGCGCCTCCAGCACGGGGGTCTCCACCGTCGCGGCCTCGGCCTTGGGCTTGCGGGCGCGGCTGCGCTTGGCCGGGGCTGCGGGCGCCTCGGCTTCGGCCTCGGGTTCCGGCAGCGGAGCCGCAGCTTCCTCGATCACCGCGATGGGGTCGGGGAATTCCTCGGCGGCGGCCGGCGCTTCGGCCACATCGGCCTCGTCGCTGCGGCCACGGTTGCGGCCGCGACGCGCCCGGGTCTTCTTGGGCTTCTCGTCCAGGGCGGGCAGTTCGACCCACATGTCATGGCCGCCCTCGGTGGCCGGTGCGATCATCGGCGAGTTTTCCTCGCCGGCCGACTCGACCGACTCGGCGGGGGCGTCATGACTGTCGTTGGCCGCGGCCGGGGTGCGGAAATCTTCCGCCGGGTCGTGCCAGACGAAGGGATCATCGCCGTAGGGCACCCAGGGACGGGTCCACGAGAAGGCGTCCTGCGGACGGCTGTCGTCGCGCATGCGGCGACCGCCTCTGCGGCCACGGCGGCGGCGTCTGCCACCCTGGCCGTCATCTTCGTAGTCACCCTTGGCCTCGACCGGAGCGCGGGGCTCGGCGGCGGGCTGGTCGGGGCGAGGCTCACCATCGCGGCGTCCGCGGCGGCGGCGGCGGCGGCCACGGCCGGCCCGTTCGCCGTCGTCTTCGCCTCCGCGCTCTTCGCCACGGCCTTCGGACTGATGGGCGACGACCGGATCGCGACCGCCCTCATATTCCTCGTCTTCCTCGGCCTCGAGGATTTCCTCGTCGTCCTCTTCCTCGTCCTCGACGGAGTTGTCGTCGAAGTCGTCGTCGTCGGGGACATAGGCCTGCAACGGCGTGTGGTGCACCACGGCATGCTCGGGCCGCGCCTCGCTGGCCGTGCGCTCGATCTCGTGATCGGCGTGGGACATGGCGTCGTCGATGACGATGGTGACGAACAGCCCCAGGCCTTCATTGATCCGCGCCAGGTGATTGCGCTTCTCGTTGAGGATGTAGAGGCCGACGGCGCGCGGAACCTTCAGAGTCGCCTCGCCGCCACCCTTGAGGGCCTCGCCTTCGACAGTGCGCAGGGCCGACAGGGCGCTGGACTCCACCGAGCGGACGCGCCCGGTGCCGGCGCAATGCTCGCAGACGTGGGTCGTGCCTTCCAGGACGCCGGAGCGGCGGCGCTGGCGGCTGATCTCCATCAGGCCAAAGCCGCTGATCTTGCCCATCTGGACCCGGGCGCGGTCGTCCTTCAGCGAGTCCTTCAGCTTCTTCTCGACGGCCCGGTTGTTCTTCGACTCATCCATGTCGATGAAGTCGATGACGATCAGGCCGGCCAGGTCGCGCAGACGCAGTTGGCGGGCCGTCTCTTCGGCCGCCTCCATGTTGGTCTTCAACGCGGTGGCTTCGACGTTCCGCTCGCGGGTCGCGCGCCCGGAGTTCACGTCGACGGCCACCAGGGCCTCGGTCTGGTTGATCACCAGGTAGCCGCCCGAACGCAGGGGCACGGTGGGGGTGTAGATCTGGGCGAGGTGATCCTCGACCTTGTGTTTCACGAACAGCGGGGTGGCCTCGCGATAGGCCTGCACCTTCTTGGCCTGCGACGGCATCAGCATGCGCATGAAGTCGCGGGCTTCCTTGAAGCCGGCCTCGCCTTCGACCCAGACCTCGTCGATGTCCTTGTCATAGAGGTCGCGGATGGTGCGCTTCACCAGGTCCTCTTCCTCATAGATGAGGGCGGGGGCCACGGAGTGCAGTGTGGTGTCGCGGATATTCTCCCACAGGCGCAGGAGGTATTCGTAGTCGCGCTTGATCTCGGCCTTGGTGCGCTTGGCGCCGGCCGTGCGAACGATCAGGCCCATACCCTGCGGTACGTCGAGGCTCTGGACCACGCCCTTCAGGCGCTTGCGGTCGGTGACCGTGGTGATCTTCCGTGAAATGCCGCCGCCGCGGGCGGTGTTCGGCATGAGCACGCCATAGCGGCCGGCCAGGGAGAGGTAGGTGGTCAGGGCCGCGCCCTTGTTGCCGCGCTCTTCCTTGACGACCTGGACCAGCATGATCTGCCGACGGCGGATCACTTCCTGGATCTTGTAGCGACGCATCAGCCGCCGGCGGCGCCGGGCGACCTCCTCGTCCATGACATCGTCTTCGTCCGCGTCGGACGCGTCGTCGTCATCGTCGTCGTTCTCGGACGTGGGAGCACCCCGGCCGCGAGGCTCGTCGTCCTCTTCATCGGCCTCTTCGCGCATGAGCGCTTCGCGGTCGGCGACCGGAATCTGATAGTAGTCCGGGTGGATTTCGTTGAAGGCCAGGAATCCGTGCCGGTTGCCGCCGTACTCGATAAAGGCGGCCTGCAGGGACGGTTCGACCCGCGTCACCTTGGCGAGATAGATATTCCCCCGGAGTTGCTTGCGGTTCTGACTTTCGAAATCGAATTCTTCAACCCGTGTTCCGTCGATCACCACCACACGCGTCTCTTCTGCGTGAGCGGCGTCGATAAGCATTTTCTTGGACATATAGGCGATCTCCGTGGCGCGCCTGGAGCTCCAGGCTCGGGCGCTGCCGGTTTGTCATGAGGGCGCGCACGCTTTCGCCGGCCGCGTCAGAGACGCGGGCGGTGCAAGGCCGGAAAGGGGCTCGAGCGGCGCTGCCCATAGTTGTTTCCCAGGCGCGCTCCTTGAGGGAGCGCGGATCGGATTGATGCGTCATGGCCGAGGATTCGGCCGAAGCCGACGCGGGCTTCGCGCGGAACATGGCCCTGACAGGCAGGGCGTCCTCCGGCGCGGGGGGACATTGCAACAGTAAGCTGAAAAAAGAAAGACAATCGGCTTCAGCCCCAGTTCAGCCCCTGCGGGTTAACCGTTTCTCCACGCAACCAAGGGGTATATGGGGTTCAAATCAAAATGCGTGTGGTGTGGGGCATTGTGCTCGCAAAAGTAGGCGCGGCCTTCAACAGATTCGGGAAGCGTACCCTGGCGGCCATCGCCGCGGGCGTGTGCTGCCTTGCGGTCGCCGCGGTCGGCCAGGCGAACGCCTCGGGTGGAGGCGTCCTGAAAGTCCGCCTTGGCGGGGATCAGGCCGAGACCCGCATCGTCATTGATCTCGACCGCTCGGCCACCGCCAAGGTGGCGTCCGACGGGGTGAGCGACCGCCGGATCGTGATGAACCTTCCCGGCGTCAGCGTTGGCCGCACCTTACAGGGCGGTGGCCAGGGCCTGGTGAAGAGCTGGATGCTGGACGGCGGCGCCCTGGGGGCCCGCCTGCGCATCGACCTTTCCAACGATGCGGTGATCAAGCGCCGCTTCCTGTTGCCGCCGGCCGACGGCGCCGCCAATTACCGCTATGTGATCGACATCGCAGCGGCCGCGCCGCGCGCCAGCGGAGACCGGGTCACCCTGATCTCCAACACCGCGCCGGCCATCCGCCCGCCGCCCCTGAACCTCAAGAAGACGGTGGTCATCGACGCCGGCCATGGCGGCAAGGATCCCGGCGCTGTCGGAGCGAACGGCTTCGAAAAGGAAGTGACCCTCGCCGCCGCCTTGGCGCTGAAGGCCCGCCTGGAGCGCACCGGTCGCTACCGGGTGGTCATGACCCGGTCCTCGGACGTCTATGTGCCCCTGGAGACCCGGGTGCCGATCGCGCGCAAGGCTGGGGCTGACCTCTTCATTTCACTGCACGCGGACTCGGGGCCCGGCACCACCACCCGCGGGGCGAGCGTCTACACCCTCGCCGACCGCGCCGTGGCCCGCTCGCAGAAGCTGATCTCCAAGGACGACTGGTTCATGAAGGTGAACCAGGCCGACCGGGGGGTTTCCGGCATCCTCTTTGACCTCACCCAGCGCTCCACCAAGAACCGCTCGGCCACCTTCGCCGAGATGGTCCTGGATCGGATCGCCGACGGCGACATGCGCCTGCTGCGCCGCAGCCACCGGGAGGCCGGGCTTGCTGTTCTCCTGGCGCCCGACGTGCCGGCCGTGCTGCTGGAAATGGGCTTTGTGAACAATCCCGAGGACGAGGCCTTCCTGCGCGATCCCGCCAGCCGGGCCAAGCTGATGAACGCCGTCGGCGACTCCATCGACGCCTACTTCGCGCAAGAGACCCGGCTGGCCTCGCGCTAAGTCTCAGCGCGTCACAAAACCGGCTTTCCCTTTTCCGAAACCCGCTCTAGACGATGACCATGCGGGAGGAGGGCGCCCGCGGAGGTCTGTCAGTCTTGAACCCCCCGGAAAGATGGGTCGCGATCGCCGGCGTCGCCGTGTTGAGCGCAATCGCGGTGGCTGGGTTCGCCATCGCCATCTACGCCGCGTGGCTGTTCCATGACATGCCGGACGCTGGTGACCTGGTGGACTACCGGCCGCCCACCGCCACCCGAGCCTACGCCTGGGACGGCACCCTGATCGGCGAGTTCTCCCGCGAGCGCCGTATCTTCGTTCCCTATGACAATATCCCGCCGCAGCTGGCCCAGGCCTTCCTGGCGGCGGAAGACCGCAACTTTTTCCAGCACTCGGGCGTGGACGCCATGGGCCTGACGCGGGCCATGATGCGCAACGTGCTGAACGCGGCCCGCGGCAAGCGCCTCGAGGGCGGCTCCACCATCACCCAGCAGGTGGCCAAGAACGTCCTGCTGACCAGTGACGCCACGGTGGGGCGCAAGCTGAAGGAAGCCATCCTGGCCCGGCGCCTGGAGCAGACGCTGAACAAGGAGCAGATCCTCGAGCTCTATCTGAACGAAATCTGGTTGGGCTATCGCTCGTACGGCGTCGGCGCGGCGGCCTACAATTATTTCGGCAAGTCGATTTCCGACCTCACCCTGGCCGAGTGCGCCTATCTGGCGGCGCTGCCCAAGGGGCCGGACAACTACCATCCGACCCGGCGCAAGGCGAACGCCATCGCCCGTCGCAACTGGATCATCGGGCAGATGGCCGACCTCGGCTGGGTCAGTCGCGTCGACGCCGAAAATGCGCTGAAGGAGGACCTCAAGGTCCAGAACGCCCCCAGCCGCGCCAAGTATCGCGACGCCGACTTCTTCGTGGAGGAGGTCCGCCGCCGCGGCCTGGCCACCCTCGGCCAAAGGCTGAACGAGGGCGGCTATTACATGCGCACCACCCTCGACCCGGAGATGCAGACAGCGGCCCGCGTGGCCCTGATGCACGGCCTCGAGCAGTACGACCGCCGCCATGGCTGGCGTGGGGCCTGGGGCCACGTGACCATCGCGCCGGGCTGGGAGGCCCTGGCCAAGAAGAAGACCCTGCCGGCAGAGCGCCGCACCTGGCAGCCGGCGGTCGTGACAGAGTCTTCCAACACCAATATTCGCATCCAGGTGGCCGATGGCGGCGCCACCGGGGCTCTTGTCGCCGAGGACGTGGCCTGGGCCCGCGCCGGGCGCGGCGTGCCTGTGGTCGGCGACCTCATCTTCGTCGAGCCGGTTGTGGGCGGTGGCTACCGTCTGAAACAGGTGCCCGCGGTCAACGGCGCATTGGTGGCCATGGAGCCCAACTCCGGGCGCGTCCTGGCCATGGTCGGCGGCTATTCCTTCTCGCTGTCCAACTTCAACCGCTCCACCCAGGCGATGCGCCAGCCGGGTTCGGCCTTCAAGCCGCTGGTCTACGCCGCGGCTCTGGAGAACGGTTACACGCCGGGCAGCGTAGTGATGGACAGCGCCATCACCCTGAAGGGGGCGGCTGGCGCGGACTGGACCCCGGAGAACTACAACAAGAAGTACTATGGCGCCCTGACCCTGCGAAAAGGGCTGGAGCTGTCGCGCAACGCCATGACGGTGCGCCTCGCCCAAGGGGTCGGCATGCCGAAAATCCGCGACATGGCCATCAAGCTGGGCGTGGTGCGGGACATGGAGCCGGTGCTGGCCATGGCGCTGGGCGCCGGGGAGACGACGCCCTTCAAGCTGACGGCGGCCTACGCCTCCTTCGTCAACGGCGGCCGCAAGGTCGAGCCCCACCTGATCGAACTGGTGCAGGACCGCGAGGGCAAGACCATCTTCCGCGCCGACAAGCGAGACTGCTCCCGCTGCGACGCCGGCTTCAATGGTGACGAAAGCCCGCGCATCGCGCCCGGCGGCGCGCAGTTGATGGACCCGGTCACTGCCTACCAGATCACCTCAATGCTGCAGGGCGTGGTCCAGCGGGGCACGGCGACCTCGGCATCGGTGCTGGGCCGCCCGGTCGGCGGCAAGACGGGGACCACCAACGAATACCGCAGCGCGTGGTTCGTCGGTTTCACGCCGCAGATCGTCGCCGGTGTCTTCGTCGGCTTCGACGACAACCGCAGCCTGGGCGAAGGCGAAACGGGGACCACCGCGGCGGTGCCCATCTTCACCGAGTTCATGATGGAGGCCACCAAGGGCCTGCCAAAGACCGAGTTCAAGGCGCCCAAGAGCGCCAAGTTCGTCATGGTCCGAGGTATCCGTGAGGCCTTCAAGCCGGGGACCGAGCCCAAGGTCGCAATCTCGCCCGCCTATCGCCCAAGCGAGGGGCCGCAGCCCTATCAGCAGGTCTGGCCGGACGGCAAGCCGACCGGAGCGCCCGCGCCCCCGGCCCCGCCGAAGAAGCAGGATGACATGAGCGGGTTGTACTAGGGCGGGCAAACCGCTACTGCCCGCCGCTCACCTTTCGAAGGAATTTCCCATGAGAGCGGATGTTGAGGCTGCCAAGGCCGACATCGAGCAGTCGATCGACCTGCTCAGGAGGCGTCTTTGACTGGGAACCTGCCCTCCGAAAACTGCATGAGCTGAACGCCCGGGTCGAGGACCCGAGCCTCTGGGACAATGCCGAGGCCGCCCAGGCCATCACCCGTGAGCGGTCCAAGCTGGCGGCCAGCATCGAGGCCGTCCAGTCCATCGAGCGCGACCTGGCCGACGCCATCGGCTACGCCGAGATGGCCGATGAGGAGGGCGACGAGGCCTCCCTCGACGAGGCGCGCGCCCAGCTCAAGGGCCTGAAGGAACGCGCCGGGCGCGCCGAGCTGGAGGCCCTGCTCTCAGGCGAGGCCGACGGCAACGACGCCTTCATGGAAATCAATTCCGGCGCCGGCGGCACCGAGTCCAACGATTGGGCCGGCATGCTGCTGCGGATGTACAGCCGCTGGGCCACCGCCCACGGCATGACCGTGGACTTCCTGGAAGAGACCTCGGGCGAGCAGGCTGGGATCAAGTCGGTGACCCTGCAGATCAAGGGTCACAACGCCTATGGCTGGCTGAAGACAGAGGCCGGGGTCCATCGCCTGGTGCGGATCTCGCCCTTCGATTCGGCGGCGAAGCGGCACACGAGCTTTGCGTCGGTCTGGGTCTATCCGGTGGTGGACGACACCATCGTTATCGACATCAACCCCTCGGATGTGCGCACCGACACCTACCGGGCGTCCGGCTCCGGCGGGCAGCACATCAACAAGACCGACTCAGCTGTGCGCCTGACCCACATCCCGACCGGCGTCGCCGTCGCCTGCCAGTCGGGGCGCTCGCAGCACCAGAACCGCGAGGAAGCCTGGAAGATGCTGCGCGCGCGGCTCTACGAGATGGAGCTGCAGAAGCGAGAGGCGGAGGCCCAGGCCATGCAGGACCAGAAGACCGACATCGGCTGGGGCCACCAGATCCGCTCCTACGTCCTGCAGCCCTATCAGATGGTCAAGGATCTGCGGACCGAGGTGGAGACCTCCGACACGCAAGGCGTGCTGGACGGCGACCTGGACACCTTCATGGGCGCTTCCCTGGCTCAACGCGTCGGCGTCACCCGCGAGGGCTAGGGCGGGAAGTCGAAGCGCTTCGATCAAGGAGGCCGGCCGATGATCCGCTGTGAATGGGCGCGGGAAGGGATCGAGGCCTTGCGGGCGCAGGTCTCAGTGTTCGTCATCGTCGACGTGCTGTCGTTCTCCACAGCGGTGGACATCGCCGTCGGGCGTGGCGCGCTGATCCATCCGTTTCCGCTCGGCGATCACGAGGCGGCCAAGGCCGAGGCCGACAAGGTCGGCGCCATGGTGGCCGCGCCCAAACGCGCCGCCGGCGGTCAGTTCAGCCTGTCTCCGGCCAGCCTGCGAGACCTCAGCCCCGGCGACCGCCTGCTATTGCCGTCGCCCAACGGTTCACGCCTGTCCCTGGCTGTAGGCGACACGCCGGTGCTGGCGGGCTGCCTGCGCAACGCCAGGGCGGTGGCCGCCAAGGCCCGAGAGCTGGCGGAAGGCGGCGACATCGGACTGATCCCGGCGGGCGAACGCTGGCCCGGCGACACTCTGCGCCCCGCCATCGAGGACCTGATCGGGGCCGGCGCCATCATCGAAGCCCTGGCCGGCGAGATGACCGCAGAGGCGAGGGTGGCCCGCGACGCTTGGCGCAGCGCGCAGAGCGAGCTGGACGCCTTGATCCGTGACTGTCTGTCGGGCCGGGAGCTCATCGAGCGAGGCTTCGAGATCGATGTCGACCTGGCGCTGGAACGCAACGTCAGCGCCGCAGCGCCCCTGTTGCGCGACGGGGTCTACGTCGCCGGCTGAGCCTCGGGGGAGGCGGGGCCTTTGGGACTGGCGCCGTAGCGGTTATCGCCGGGCGTCCCGTCCAGGATCATGAAAATCAGCAACACCAGCTGACCCAGGATCGGGATGAGGCCCAACAGGAGCCACCAGGCCGTGCGGCCGCTATCGTGCAGCCTGCGGAAGCTGACCGCCAGCGACGGAATGAGGATGTACAGGCAGAAGCCGAAGTAAATCAGGGCGATGACGGCTGAGGCCGGCGTGGCGAAGGCGTCGCGGCTGAGGTCGCCACCGACAAACCAAGAGAGTATCCCGGCCGCCATCTGCACGAGCGCCACGAAGAGCGCGAACAGCCAGTATTCAGAACGTCGCGCTCGGCCATTGAAGTCGGCGTACTTGCGCAGCGGCTGCAGCATCAGGTCCATGAGGCCCTCCCGGTCAAGATCAGGAAAGCTTAGCCGTTGCGCGGCGGCTTACAACCCGTCGCTTAGAGCATGTCAGGCGCAAGTGGGCGCCGGTTCGCCGCCCGGACATGCTCTAGATTCAAGAAGATAGACCCTTTTTATCCGATCAGGTTGATTCAACCTGATCCGGAAAGGGTCTAGACCGGCTTGGGAGCCAGTCCCGGGGTCGGGGCGGGCGCGCTGGCCTGGGCCAGGGGACTCGGCGCCGGCGCCGGCGGGGTGGCGGGGCGCTGGAACTTCAGGCTGCGGCCCTGGAAGAAGGCGCCGGTTTCCATGGCCAACTGCTCATGGGTGATATCGCCGTCGACATAGGCGGTGCCATAGAGGCGGACCTGCTTGGCGGTCACGGCGCCGATGATGCGGCCGCGGGCCTCGATCGCCTCGGCATAGACGCCGCCCTCGATGTGGCCGGTTTCGCCAACGGTCAGTTTGCCGACCCGCACGTCGCCGCGCACGACGCCGTCGATGTGGACCTCACCCTCGCCGGTCACATTGCCCTCGATGGTGATGTTCTCGCTGATCAGCGAGGCCGCGCGCGGCGCCTTGCGCTGGCCTGCCGGATCCGCGGCGAGCGGGGCAGGGGTGGAGTCGAATTTTACCGGGGGCTTGGCGGGGGTCTTAGCTGTCTTGGAGAACATAATCGCCGGCTTTCACGAAACGGTCGGGGTTCTGGGCGCGTCCATTGACCCAGACCTCGTAATGAAGATGCGGACCCGTGGAACGGCCGGTCGAGCCCATGGCCCCGATCCGCTGACCCACGGCCACCCGCTGCCCGGCGTTGACGCCGATCGCCTGCAGGTGCGCGTAGCGCGTCTTGAAGCCACTCCCGTGGTCTATCTCAATGGTGTTGCCATATCCCGAACGCACGCCGGTGAAGGACACCACGCCCGGCGCGGTCGTGTAGATCGGCACGCCGAACCCGCCCACGAAATCGAGGCCGGAGTGGAAGGCCGGGCGGCGGGTGAAGGGATCGAAGCGCACGCCGAAGCCGCTGGACTGGCCGGTATGGTTGGTGGGGCGTGCGAAGGGCAGTTTTGCGGCGGCCTCGGCCAAGGCCGTGGCCTCGGACATGTTGGTGGCCGCGTGCTGGATGCGGACCGCGAAGCTTTCGTCGACGTCGAGAACCGCGGCCAGGGCCCTCGGATCCTTCGCCTCGATCAGCGGACCACCCAGAGAGCCGCCCTTGGGGGTGTAGGATGTGGGCGTCAGGCCGGCGAGCCGGAAGGCCAGGCGCAGGCGGTCAGCCCGGCTCTTGGCGAAGTTGTCGGCCGCGTCGATCAGGCGTTCCTGGCTGGCGCGCACCAATTCGATGCGGCGCATCGGGTTGGTTCCGGCCGGCACGTTGCTGGCGCGTTGGATGGTGGGGGCCAGCGCGTGGGTCAGCCCCGGCGCACCCTTGACGTCGGTCAGCAACATGGCCAGCGCCGCGTGGCGCTTCTCGACCGTTAGGGCGAGGTCGTCGACTGAGCCGTTGGCGGCGTTGAGCTGGGCCACGGCGCTGTTCAGGCGCGCCTGGCGGTCGGCGATCCAGCGTTCGTACTTGGCCTGGGTCCGCGCGATTTCCTGATCGGTCGCCGACAGGGCCATGGCGTTCACCATCATGGCCGCGGTGCAGATGCCCATCCACAGGGCGCAGACCGCCAGGACGGACGCGAAGGTGAGCTGCTTTCCCGTCGTCAGGACAAAGGCCCGCATCTCGCCGCCGGAGCGGACATAGAGGTGGCGTTCGGGGAAAAGCTCTTCCAGCGATCGGCGAAGGCGCGAAAAGCGTGACATACACACCGCGTCGGCTAGGGAACTGAAGTCCCGGCGATATGCGATGAGAATTTGATAACGCGCAAGGGGGTTCGCGCCACAAGGGAGCGCTGGCCGGATGATGCAATTCTTAACTTGACTGGTTAACGGGCCGTGAAGGGCCGCGCTAGCTTCTCAGGCAGATCAAGATGCTGTCGGGCGCGTAAACCGGCCGCACGCGACAATTCTACAACATCCCTGAGACGCGATGGTTCCCGCTGCACGCGACTTTGGCGCACTCTTGCGACGACCCGTCGCAGCGCCGCCAAGCTTGGCCTTAAAGGCTTTGCGCGGCTTTCAGCACCTCAGCGGCGTGGCCGGGGACCTTTACCTTGCGCCAGATTCGCGTCAGCCGGCCGTCCTTGATCAGGAAGGTCGACCGCTCGATGCCCATATAGGCGCGGCCGTACATATTCTTCTCCACCCAGGACCCGTAGCGCTCGATCACCGCGCCCTCCGGATCGGCGCCGAGGGGCACCGCCAGACCGTACTTCGCCGTAAACTTCGCGTGACTTTTGAGGGAGTCCTTGGAGACGCCGACCACCGAGACGCCCGCCTTGGCGAAGTCGGCGGCCAGAGCGGAGAACTCCTGCGCCTCCTTGGTGCAGCCGCTCGTGTCGTCCTTGGGGTAGAAGTAGAGCACCACGGCCTTGCCCGCGAAGTCGGCGAGCCGGATGGGACCGTCCGCTCCGGCCAGTTCGAAGTCAGGCGCCTCGGCGCCTTCGATCACGTCGCTCATGGTCAGGTCTCCTCTTCTCCCTCCCCATGAAGGGGAGGGAGACCAATCTTCAGACGGGCTTTACCAGGACGATCTTCTTCTTGCCTGCGCCCAGCTTGATAACGCCCTCCACCAGGTCGGCGGCAGTGAGCGTCCGGTCGCCGTCGGTCTCGGCCTTGTCGTTGACCCGCAGGCCCCCGCCCTTGGCCAGGCGCCGCGCTTCCCCCCGCGAGCCCGCGAGCCCCGCGTCGGTGGCCAGGGCGGCCAGCACGATCCCCACCTCGAGGTCGGTCATGGAGATCTCGAAGGTGGGCAGGTCATCCGACAGGGCGCCTTCCTCGAAGGCCTTGCGCGCGGCCTCTGCAGCCGAATGGGCCGCCTCTGCGCCGTGCAGCATGGTGGTGGCGATATTGGCCAGGACCTTCTTGGCCTCGTTGATGTCGGCGCCCTGCATGGCCTCGTAGCGTTCGACCTCGTCCAGGGGCATGTCGGTGAACAGGCGCAGGAAGCGGCCGACGTCGGCGTCCTCGGTGTTGCGCCAGAACTGCCAGTACTCGTAGGGGCTGCGCATGTCGGCGTTCAGCCACACGGCTCCGCCCACCGTCTTGCCCATCTTCTGGCCCGAGGCCGTGGAGAGCAGGGGGGTCGTGAGGCCGAAGGACGGCTTCTGGTCGACGCGGCGGATCAACTCCACCCCGTTGAGGATGTTGCCCCACTGATCGGACCCGCCCATCTGAAGGGTGCAGCCGAACTTGCGCTCCAACTCCAGGAAGTCGGTGGCCTGCATCAGCATGTAGTTGAATTCGAGGAAGGTCATCGGCTGCTCACGTTCCAGCCGCAGCTTGACGCTCTCGAAGCTGAGCATGCGGTTGATCGTGAAGTGGACGCCGAATTCCCGCAGGAACTGGACGTAGCCCAGCTTCGACAGCCACTCGTCATTGTCGACCATCACCGCGTCGGTGGGGCCATCGCCGAAGGTCAGGAACTTGGCGAACACCGTCTTGATGTTGTCGATGTTCGACTGGATCTGGGCCTCGGTTAGAAGCGGGCGCGACTGGTCCTTGTCGGTGGGATCGCCGACCTTGGTGGTGCCGCCGCCCATCAGCACGATGGGCTTGTGGCCCGCTTGCTGCAGGCGGCGCAGCATCATGATCTGGATCAGGCTGCCGACGTGCAGGCTGGCGGCCGTGGCGTCGAACCCGATGTAGCCGGTGACGATCCCCTTCGACGCCGCTTCGTCCAGCTCCACCGGATGGGTGATCTGGTGGATGTAGCCGCGGGCCTGCATGGTGCGCAGCAGGTCGGACTTGAAGGCGGGCTGGTCGGCGGACATGGGCAAGGGCTCTTCTAGGGACGCGTGCGGCTCTAACACGCGGCGATCCAGGATTTCGAGGGTCATTTCAGAGGTCTCCTGAGGCATGGGGCCGGAGACCGTCAATTTCTGAGGATGGGCGCCGACCGGGTTACGGGTGGCGCGAGATCGGGTCCGCACCTGCTCTAGGGCAGGCGGTAATAACGTCCAGCAAGGGTGGCGCGGGTGATCATCCCGGCTAGGTAGCGGCTCGGCGGTCATCCGGTCAAGCCGGTGCGAATTGCCCTACCGTGCGCCGCGTGGGCGCCGTTAGCATGAGCCATGCACCTGACCTTGCACCGACATGGCGACTCGCAGGGGACCGCGGCGACAAGCGTCGAGGTCCACCTGGCCTGGCCCGCCCCCGGAAAGCTCGCCTTGACCTACGTCGTCTCGGGCGACATCGCGTCCCTGAAGCTGCCCGCCCCGGCGGCCAGCGGCCGCACTGATGAACTCTGGCGACACACCTGCCTGGAGGCCTTTGTCGGCGCGGCGAACGGCGCGGGCTACTACGAGTTCAACCTCTCGCCCTCCACCCAGTGGGCGGCCTATGGGTTCAGCGGCTACCGCGAGGGAATGACCCCAGTCGAGCCGTTCGACGATCCCGGGGTTTCTGTCGAGCCCGAGGCTGACCGGTTCGTCCAGCGCGCCACCCTGAACCTGAGCGATCTACCCGGACTGCACCCCGACGCCGACTGGCGTCTTGCTCTCACGGCGGTGATCGAGCAGAGGGACGGCCTCAAGTCATACTGGGCCCTGGCCCACCCGGCCGGGCGACCGGACTTCCACCACGCCGACAGCTTTTCCCAGATCCTCACGCCAGCAGAGCGCGCATGAAATTTGGCCTCGATCGACTTCTCGCCGAACCTGAGCTGCGGGCGCCCCTGAGGGGCCGCCGCGTTGGTCTGGTGGCGCACCCGGCCTCGGTGACCCAGGACCTGACCCACGCCCTGGACGCCCTGGCCGCCTGTGAGGAGATTGAGTTGTCCTCGGCCTTCGGGCCGCAGCACGGCCTGAGGGGCGACAAGCAGGACAACATGGTGGAGAGCCCGGACTTTGATGACCCGGTGCTCGGCATCCCGGTCTTCAGCCTCTATGGCGAGGTGCGCCGGCCCACCGGTCAGATGATGAGCACCTTCGACGTGGTGCTGATCGACCTGCAGGACCTGGGCTGCCGCATCTACACCTTCGTCACCACGCTACTCTACATGCTCGAGGCCGCCGCGGCGCAGGGCAAGGAGGTCTGGGTGCTAGATCGCCCTAACCCCGCCGGCCGCCCCGTCGAGGGCCTGACCCTGAGGCCCGGCTGGGAAAGCTTCGTCGGCGCCGGGGCCATGCCCATGCGCCACGGCCTGACCCTGGGCGAGCTGGGCCACTGGTTCATCAAGACCTTCGACCTCGACGTGAAGTACCGGGTGATCGAGATGGAGGGCTGGAAGCCGGACGCGGCGCCTGGCCACGGCTGGCCGCTGGGTGAGCGCGCCTGGGTCAATCCCAGCCCCAACGCGCCCAACCTCTGGATGGCGCGCGCCTACGCCGGCACGGTGATGCTGGAAGGCGCGACCCTATCAGAGGGCCGTGGCACCACCCGCCCCTTGGAGCTGTTCGGCGCGCCAGACATCGACGCCCGCGCCCTGCTGGAAGAAATGAAGGCCTTCGCGCCCCAGTGGCTGGCGGGCTGCGTGCTGCGGGAGTGCTGGTTCGAGCCGACCTTCCACAAGCATGTGGGAAAGCTCTGCAACGGGCTGCAGATTCACACTGAGGGGCCAGCCTATGACCACGAGGCCTTCAAGCCTTGGCGGGTCCAGGCCCTGGCCTTCAAGGCGATCCGGCGGCTCTATCCCGACTATCCGCTGTGGCGCGATTTCCCATACGAGTACGAGCTCGGAAAGCTGGCTATCGACGTGATCAACGGCGGGCCGTTGCTGCGGGAATGGGTTGACAACCCGGCCTCGACGCCTGGCGACCTTGACGCCATCACAGTCCCTGATGAGCAGGCCTGGCTGATCGAGCGCCGGCCGCACCTGCTCTATTAGAGAAGCTAGATCGGGTCGGCTTCGATCCGCTTGTCGAGATAGGTCCCGACGCGCTGTTCAACGTCGGGCAGGTTCTCGGCCCAGAAGTGGGTCGCGCCCTCGATCACCTCGTGGTCGATGACGATGCCCTTCTGGGTGCGCAGCTTGGAGACCACGCGCTCGACTTCAATCGGTGGCACCACGGTGTCGGCCCCACCGTGCAGGATCAGGCCCGAGGCCGGGCAGGGGGCCAGGAAGCTGAAGTCGTACATGTTGGTGGGCGGCGAGACGGAGATGAAGCCGTCCGTTTCCGGCCGACGCATCAGCAGCTGCATGCCGACCCAGGCGCCGAAGGAATAGCCGGCCACCCAGCACTGGGAGGCCGCCGGGTTGGTGGTCTGCAGCCAGTCCAAGGCGGTGGCAGCGTCGGCCAGTTCGCCGATGCCGCTGTCGAACTCGCCCTGGCTGCGGCCGACGCCGCGGAAGTTGAAGCGCAGGGTGGAGAAGCCGCGCTTCATGAACAGGTGGAAGAGCTGAACCGCCACCGGGTGGTTCATCTGACCGCCGGCGCGCGGGTGGGGGTGCAGGATCAGCGCGATCGGCGCCGTTTCACTCTTGCCCGCCGAATACCGGCCCTCAATGCGGCCGGCCGCGCCGGTCAGAACCACTTCAGGCATGCCATCCTCACGTCGAATAGTTGACTCACGCGCTTGGTCTTCCTAGATCACGCCCATCGGACGAGTTCCTGGGATATGGCCCCGCGCAAGGCGGCGGCTTTAACACAGGGGCCTTGTCAAACGCTCGAAAATTCGCAACCGGATTTCGCCCAACCATGCGCCTCAGCACCAAAGGCCGCTACGCCGTGATGGCCATGGCCGATCTCGCGCGCCGTCAGGGCTGCGGTGAGGAGGGCGAACGGGCCGTGTCCCTGGCCGAGATCGCGACGCGCCAGCAGATTTCACTGTCCTATCTCGAACAGCTCTTCGCCCGCCTGCGCCGCCGCGGCCTGGTGAAAAGCCTGCGTGGTCCCGGCGGCGGCTACCTGCTGGCCCGCACGGCCGAGACCACCAACATCGCCGACATCGTCATGGCCGTGGACGAACCCCTGCGCGCCACCCGCTGCTCCACCAAGGGCAAGGGTTGCATGCTGAAGGGCGAACGCTGCCTGACCCACGACCTGTGGGAAGAGATGGGCCGCCAGATCGAAGGCTACCTGGCCTCGGTCACCCTGGCCGACGTCGTCACAGGCCGCCTTGGCGCGGCGAGGCAGGCGGTATGAGCGGCGTCTATCTCGACTTCAACGCCACCGCTCCGGTGCGCCCCGAAGCGATCGCGGCGATGACGCGCGCCCTGGAAACCGGTGGCAACCCGTCCTCGATCCACGCCGCGGGTCGAGCCGCGCGCGCCATCGTCGAACAGGCCCGCGAGGAGGTCGCCGCCCTGATCGGCGGTCCAGCCTCCACCGTGGTCTTCACCGGCGGCGGCACCGAGGCCAACGCCCTCGCTGTCGAAAGTGCGGTGGCCACGGGATCCAAGCGCCTGATCATCAGCGCCATTGAGCACGAGAGCGTGGTGGAGACGGCCAAGGCAAGCGGGGCCGAGCTGGAGCTGCTACCCGTCGGGGCCGACGGTTTGGCCGATCTCGACTGGCTGAGGACCCGACTGGCGTCCTGGGCCGCCGCGGATGGCAAGCCCTTCGTGGCCCTGATGCTCGCCAACAATGAGACCGGGATTATCCAGCCGGTCGCCGAGGCTTCTGAGATCGTGCGCGCCGCGGAGGGGTGGCTCCATGTCGACGCCATTCAGGCCGCCGGCAAGATCGCCCTCGACAGCCGGGCCCTGGGCGCCGACACCCTGACCATCTCCGGGCACAAGTTCGGCGGACCTCAAGGCGTGGGCGCGCTCACCTTTGGCCCCCGCGCCACCCTGGTGCGCCGCCAGCATGGCGGCGGGCAGGAGCGGGGCCGCCGCGCGGGCACCGAGAATGTCGCGGGCATCGCGGGCCTGGGCGCCGCGGCCGCCGCCGCCCTGCGCGACCTGGAGACCTTCGCAGCCCAGGCCGCCCTTCGCGACCTCGCCGCCGCCTGCCTGGAGGCCGAGGGCGCCGTGGTCATCGCGCCGGACTCGCCGCGCCTGGCCAACACGCTGTGTGTCGCCAGCCCCGGCCATGCCTCGGACTTGCAGGTGATGGGCCTGGACTTGATGGGTGTCATGGTCAGCGCCGGCTCGGCCTGCTCTTCAGGCAAGGTGAAGGCCAGCGCCGTCCTCACCGCCATGGGGCTCACCGATCTGGCGCCCTACGCCATCCGGGTCAGCGGCGGCTGGGCCACCCGCGAAACCGACTGGGCCGCCTTCGTCGCGGCCTGGAGCGATGTTCATTCCCGACACGCGGCCCGTCGCCGCGCGCCGGCGGCTTAGGAGCTCCCACATGGCCGCCGTCAAGCAGACCATCGAACACGTTGAAAGCCTGGAGAAGTACCAGCACGGCTTCGTCACCGACATCGCCCAGGATTTCGCCCCCAAGGGCCTGAACGCCGACATCGTGCGCTTCATCTCGGCCAAGAAGGACGAGCCGGAATGGATGCTCGCCTGGCGCCTGGACGCCTTCGAGCGCTGGCTGGCCATGGACGAGCCCGAGTGGGCCAAGGTCCACTTCCCGCGCATCGACTATCAGGACAGCTACTATTACGCCGCCCCCTCGCAGAAGAAGGGTCCCGCGAGCCTGGATGAGGTCGATCCCGAGATCCTGGCCGTCTACGAAAAGCTGGGCATCCCCTTGAAAGAACAGGCCGTCCTGGCGGGCGTCGAAGGCGCGCCGCGCTACGCCGTGGACGCGGTGTTCGACAGCGTTTCGGTGGTCACCACCTTCAAGAAGGAGCTGGCCCAGGTCGGCGTGATCTTCTGCTCCATGAGCGAGGCGATCCGCGAGCATCCGGAGCTGGTGAAGAAGTACCTCGGCTCCGTCGTGCCGGTGTCCGACAACTACTATGCGTGCCTGAACGCCGCGGTCTTCTCCGACGGTAGCTTCGTCTATGTGCCGCCAGGCGTCCGCTGCCCCATGGAGTTGTCGACCTATTTCCGCATTAATGCGGAGAATTCCGGCCAGTTCGAACGCACCCTGATCATCGCCGACAAGGGCTCCTACGTCTCCTATCTGGAGGGCTGCACCGCCCCCATGCGCGACGAGAACCAGCTGCACGCCGCCGTGGTGGAGCTGGTCGTCATGGACGATGCGGAGATCAAGTATTCCACGGTCCAGAACTGGTATCCGGGTGATCCCGTCACCGGGAAGGGCGGCATCTACAACTTCGTCACCAAGCGCGCCGACTGCCGCGGCGATCGCTCCAAGGTGTCCTGGACCCAGGTCGAGACCGGTTCGGCCATCACCTGGAAGTACCCCTCCTGCATCCTGCGCGGTGAGGGCTCGGTGGGCGAATTCTATTCCATCGCCATCACCAATGGCCGTCAGCAGGCCGACACCGGCACCAAGATGATCCACCTGGGCGCCAACACCCGATCGCGCGTGATCTCCAAGGGGATCAGCGCCGGCAAGTCCTCCAATACCTACCGCGGCCTGGTCTCGGCCCACCCCAAGGCCAAGGGTGCGCGCAACTTCACCCAGTGCGACAGCCTGTTGATCGGCAAGACCTGCGCCGCCCACACCGTGCCCTATATCGAGGCTCGCAACGGAAGCTGCGTCTTCGAGCACGAGGCCACCACCACCAAGCTCTCGGAAGACCAGCTGTTCTACGCCATGCAGCGTGGCCTCTCCCAGGAAGAAGCTGTCCAGCTGCTGGTCAACGGCTTCGTCAAGGACGTGCTGCAGGAGCTGCCCATGGAGTTCGCGGTGGAAGCCCAGAAGCTCGTCGCCATCTCCCTCGAAGGGTCCGTCGGATGACCCTGCCCACTTCGGAACGGATCGCCGCCATGTCCTTCAGGCAAGTCTTTGACGCCGAGCGTCTGAAACGCGACGCCGAGCGCCGCGCGCGCGCGGACGCCGAGCGCGCCCGCCAGGAGGCCGACGAGGCCCGCTCCATCGAGCTCTATGAAATCCTGGCCGCCGACCCGGAATTTCTGGCCGAGAAGAAGCTGGTCCTGGAGCGTTCACGCTACACCGTGGGCCTCGAACACGCCGACTTCCGCCTGCGCGCCTATTTCGAGGACGCCCAGATCAACGTCACCGCCGCCGACAAGCGCTCGGCCACCACCACCGCGGCCCCCACCAAGCAGCAGTTCGTCGACAGCGTCGAACAGGCCCTGGACGTGCTGGCCCAATACCTGGCCGATGAGACCGCCTGATGCTGCATATCGAGAGCCTACGCGCCGAAGTGGACGGCAAGGAGATCCTCAAGGGCCTGTCGCTGGACGTGCCCGCGGGCGAGGTCCACGCCATCATGGGCCCCAACGGCGCCGGCAAGTCGACCCTCTCCTACGTGCTCACCGGTCGCTCGGGCTATGACGTCACCGGCGGAACCGCGACCCTGGACGGCGAGGACCTGCTGGCGCTCGACCCCAGCGAACGCGCGGCCAAGGGTGTCTTCCTGTCTTTCCAGTATCCGCTGGAGATCCCCGGCGTTCCGGCCCTGACCTTCATCCGCACGTCCATGAACGCCCAGCGCAAGGCGCGGGGCGAGGCCGAGATCTCTGCGCCTGCCTTCCTGAAGCTGGCTCGCGAACATGCCGCTGCGCTGAAGATCGACTTCGAGATGCTGAAGCGCGCGCTCAACGTCGGCTTCTCCGGCGGTGAGAAGAAGCGGATGGAGATCTTCCAGATGGCCATGCTGGCCCCGCGCTTCCTGATCCTGGACGAGACCGATTCCGGCCTCGACATCGACGCCCTGAAGATCGTGTCGGAAGGCGTCAACGCCATGCGCTCGCCCGACCGCGGCATGCTGGTGATCACCCACTATCAGCGCCTGCTGGACTACATCAAACCCGACAAGGTCCACGTCCTGGCCGGCGGCCGCATCGTCGCCACCGGTGGGCCTGACCTGGCGCTCGAGCTCGAGCGTGAAGGCTACGACAAGTATGCGAGGGCCGCTTGAGCCTTAGCGCCGCCCTGAAGTCCGGCGACGTCACCCTGCTGCCCGGCAAGCGTGACGAAGACTGGAAGTGGACCGACCTGCGCGGCCTGCTGCGGGTCCTGCCGGCGACTGCGCCGGCTCTGGACCTGGCGGGCTTGGCGGAAGGCCCCTTCGACGCCCTGGCCGATCAGCGACATGTGGTGGCCGGGGGGCATGAGAGCGTCGCCATCGACGTTCCGGCCGGCAGCGAGCGGGCCGTCGCCCTGCGGGTCCTGTCCCGCGACGGCGGGGCGCTCGCCGGCAAGGTTACGATCCACGTCGGCCCGGGCGCCAAGCTGCGGCTGCTGGAGAGCTACGAAGGCGACGCCAGCGCCTATGTCACCGACACCGCTATCATCTTCGTCCTGGAAGCGGGCGCAGCGGTCGAGCGCGTGGTCCTGGCCGCCGACGGCGCCGAGGGGGTCAATGTCAGCCAGGCCAAGGTCACCCTGTCGCCCGGCTCCGAGTACGGCCAGACGGTGATCACCAACGGCGCCCGCCGCCAGCGCATCGAAACCCAGGTCACCCATCCGGGGGCCGAGGCCAAGCTGCGCCTCGACGGGCTCTATCTGCTCGAAGACAAGCGCCACGCCGACCTGACCACCGTGGTCCTGCACCAGGGCGTCGACGGCGCCACCGACCAGTTCACTCGCGGCGTGGTCCGCGACCAGGCGCGCGGCATCTTCCAGGGCCGGATCGTGGTGGAGGAGGGCGCCGACCGCACCGAGGCCCGCATGCGCCACAACGCGCTGATCCTCTCGGATAAGGCCGAGATCGACGCCAAGCCTGAACTTCTGATCTTCGCCGATGACGTCCAATGCGCCCATGGCAACACCATCGGGGCCCTGGACGAGGAGGCGCTGTTCTACATGCGCCAGCGCGGCCTGCCCGAGGCCGAGGCCCGCGCCCTGCTGATCGAGGCCTTCGTTGGCGCCGTGGCCGACCGTATCGGGTTCGAGCCGGTGCGCGACATCGCCCGCGCCTGGGCTGCTGACCGGCTGAGGGCGTGAGCATGGCTTTCAACGCTGAAGCGATCCGCGCTGAGTTTCCGATCCTGGCGCGCCAGGTGAACGGCAAGCCACTTATCTATCTCGACAGCGCGGCCTCGGCCCAGAAGCCCCGCGCCGTGATCGACGCCATGGTCCACGCCATGGAGCACTCCTACTCCAACGTCCACCGTGGGCTCCACACGTTGGCCAATGAAACGACGGAAGCCTATGAAAAGGCCCGCCAAAGCGCCGCCGACTTCATCCACGCAGACCTGGCCGAGATCGTCTTCACCAAGGGTGGGACGGAAGCCATCAACCTTGTGGCTTCGGGCATTGGCGCGAGCCTGAAGGCCGGCGACGAGATCCTGCTCACGGAGATGGAGCACCACGCCAATATCGTGCCGTGGCACTTCCTGCGTGAACGCCAGGGCGTGGTTCTCAAGTTCATTCCGGTCCTGGACGACGGCCAGCTGGACATGGCCGCGATCCCCGACCTGCTGAGCGCCAAGACCCGGGTCGTGGCCCTGACCCACATGTCCAACGTCCTGGGCACAGTGAACCCTGTGGCCGAGATCATCGCCATGGCGCACGACGCCGGCGCCCTGGTGCTGCTGGACGGCTGTCAGGCCGTCGTCCACCAACCCATCGACGTGAAGGCCCTGGACGTCGACTTCTACGTCTTCTCCGGCCACAAGCTCTATGGCCCCACCGGCATCGGCATCCTCTATGGCAAGGCCGAGCGCCTCGCCGCCCTGCGTCCCTACCAAGGCGGGGGCGAGATGATCGCCTCCGTCGCCCTGGACGAGATCAGCTACGCCGACCCGCCGCACCGGTTCGAGGCCGGCACGCCGCCGATTCTGGAGGCCATCGGCCTGGGGGCGGCCATCGACTGGTTCGTCAAGCTGGATCGCGCCGCCATCGCCGACCACGAACACAAACTCTATGCCCGCGTCCGCGAAGGCCTGGCCGGCGCCAACTGGCTGAAGGTGATCGGCGAGGCTCCGGGCAAGGGCGCGATCCTGTCCTTCACCATCGACGGGGCGCACGCCCACGACGTCGCCCAGATCCTCGACCGCTACGGTGTCGCGGTGCGCGCCGGAACCCACTGCGCCGAACCCCTGATGCGGCGCTTTGGCGTCACCTCGAGCGCCCGGGCCTCCTTCGCCCTATATAATACGGAAGGGGAGGCCGACGCCTTTGTCGACGCCCTCAACCGTACCCAAGCCTTTTTCGCGTAGAGCCTGACCTCATGGACGACGCCACCCCCGTCTCGACCGCGCCGATCAGCCAGCATGAGCTGGACGTGATCACCGACCAGCTGATCGAGCAGCTGAAGACGGTGTTCGATCCGGAAATCCCAGTCGACATCTATGAGCTCGGCCTCATCTACAAGGTCGACGTCTCCGACAATAAGGACGTGGCCATCGACATGACGCTGACGGCTCCGGGCTGCCCGGTGGCCGGCGAAATGCCGGGCTGGGTGGAGGACGCGGTCAGGCAAATTCCCGGCATCGGCCAGGTGAAGGTGGATCTCGTCTTCGACCCGCCGTGGGATCCCTCGCGGATGTCCGACGAGGCGAAACTTTCATTGAACATGTTCTGACCCATATGGATGGCATGGCCGACCTCAACCTGACCCCCGCCGCCCCCCGTGTCCGCCGCCCGCGGCCAAAGGTCGTCACCCTGACCGACGCCGCGGCTGAACGCGTGCGTGAGATCATGGGCCGCGCCGAGGTCCCCTATGCGGGCCTGCGCGTCGGTGTGAAGAACGGCGGCTGCGCCGGGTCCGAATACATCATCGAATATGCCGAGGCCGCCGCGCCCCTGGACGAGGTGGTGGAGGACAAGGGCGTCACCATCCTCATCGATCCCAAGGCGGTGCTGTTCCTGATCGGCACCGAGATCGACTACGAAAAGACCAAGCTCTCGGCCAAGTTCACGTTCCGCAACCCGAATCAGACCGACGCCTGTGGCTGCGGTGAGAGCGTGACGATCGAACCGAGCAAGGCGCTGGACGCCTGAGCCCGCCGCCCGGTCCATAGGTGTTGCCTATCGATCATATCAGAACAATCGATTTTACCAATCCCTCTGAAAAGGCTCTCTAGGCGCATCGCACGTGATCGCCGCGCCGCATCCCGGCCGGCCATCCGACAAACGCCAGGGAGACAGAGATGGACAAGGTCGAAGACAACGCCCAGGGCCAGTGCCCTATGGGCCACGGGGGCAGCCGCCGCACCAACCGCGACTGGTGGCCCAAGAACCTCCGCCTGGAGGGCCTGAACCAGCACTCGCCGCGGTCCAATCCCCTGGGCGAGACCTTCGACTACGCGAAGGAGTTCGAGAGCCTCGACCTCGATGCGGTGATCGCCGACCTGCGCGCCCTGATGACCGACTCGCAGGAGTGGTGGCCGGCGGACTTCGGCCACTATGGCGGCCTGTTCATTCGGCTGGCCTGGCACAGCGCCGGCACCTATCGCGTCACCGACGGCCGGGGCGGCGCGGGTGGGGGGCAGCAGCGCTTCGCCCCCCTGAACAGCTGGCCCGACAACGCAAACCTCGACAAGGCGCGCCGCCTGCTGTGGCCGATCAAGCAGAAGTACGGGGCCAAGATCTCCTGGGCCGACCTCTATGTCCTGGTGGGTAATGTCGCCCTGGAGTCCATGGGCTTCAAGACCTTCGGCTTCGGCGGCGGCCGGGCCGACACCTGGGAGCCGGAAGAGCTGTTCTGGGGCCCTGAGGGCTCCTGGCTGGGGGACGAGCGCTACAGCGGCGAACGCCAGCTGCACACCGCCCTGGGCGCGGTGCAGATGGGCCTGATCTACGTCAATCCTGAGGGCCCCGGCGGCAATCCCGATCCGGTGGCCTCGGCCCGGGATATCCGCGACACCTTCGCCCGCATGGCCATGGACGACGAAGAGACCGTCGCCCTGATCGCCGGCGGCCACACCTTCGGCAAGACCCACGGCGCGGGCGATCCGTCCCTCCTGGGCCCGGAGCCGGAAGGCGGCGCGATCGAGGACCAGGGCCTTGGCTGGCGCAGCAGGCACGGGACGGGCTTCGGCGCCGACACGATCACCGGCGGGCCGGAAGTCACCTGGAGCCAGACACCGACGAAGTGGAGCAACCACTTCTTCGACAACCTCTTCAAGTTCGAGTGGGAGCTGACCAAGAGCCCGGCGGGCGCCCTGCAGTGGCAGGCCAAGAACGCGCCGGCCGATATTCCCGACGCCCACGATCCGGCCAAGCGGCATGTGCCCACCATGCTGACCTCCGATCTCGCCCTGCGGTTCGATCCTGAATACGAGAAGATCTCGCGCCGCTTCCATGCCAATCCGGACCAGTTCGCCGACGCGTTCGCACGCGCCTGGTTCAAGCTGACCCACCGAGACATGGGCCCGATCGGCCGCTACCTGGGCCCGCTCGTGCCGACCGAGACGCTGATCTGGCAGGACCCGGTCCCCGCCGTCGATCATCCGCTGATCGACGCTGCGGACATCGCGGGGCTGAAGACCAGAATCCTCGCCTCGGGCCTGCCGGTCTCCCAGCTGGTCTCGGCCGCCTGGGCCTCGGCCTCCACCTTCCGTGGCTCCGACAAGCGGGGCGGCGCCAATGGCGCCCGGGTCCGCCTGGCGCCGCAGAAGGACTGGGAGGTCAACGACCCGGCCAACCTGGGCCAGGTGCTGTCGACCCTGGAAGCCATCCAGGCCGACTTCAACGCCCAGGCCGTGGGCGGCAAAAAGGTCTCCCTGGCCGACCTGATCGTCCTGGCGGGCGGCGCGGCGGTGGAAAAGGCCGCCAGGGACGCCGGCACGCAGGTGGACGTACCCTTCACCCCCGGGCGAATGGATGCGTCAGCCGACCAGACCGACGCCGACTCCTTCGCCCCGCTCGAGCCCACCTCGGACGGCTTCCGCAACTACCGCCGCGGCGAGCAGTTCATGGCGCCTGAGGAAGCCTTGGTGGACCGCGCGCAGCTGCTGCGGCTCAGCACGCCGGAAATGACGGTCCTGGTGGGCGGCCTGCGGGTGCTGGGCGCAAATTCGGCTGGCTCTACGGCTGGTGTCTTCACCGACCGCCCGGGCCAGCTCACCACGGACTTCTTCGTCAACCTGCTGGACATGGGTGTGGAATGGGAGGCCGCGGGTTCTGACAACGCCTTCCAGGGCCGGGACCGTAGGACCAAGGCTCCCAAGTGGACGGCCACCCGCGTGGATCTGATCTTCGGCTCCCATGCGGAGCTGCGGGCCCAGGCGGAGGTCTATGCTTGCTCTGACTCTCAGACCAAGTTCGTCCGCGACTTTGTGGCGGCCTGGACCAAGGTCATGAACGCCGACCGCCTCGACCTGCACTGAGGTTCGGCTTGCGGCGGCGCCTGGACGGGCGCCGCCGCTTGACGACCCGTGCGGCCGCCTCTATCGGCAATGTCACGGTCCGCAGTTCACCGAGGCGTCGCCGCCCGCGAGGGTTTGCTAAACCTGCTCCAGACTTCATCGACTGACACATCTCACCGTGCCAGATCGGAAGGGCGATCACCGTTCATCCCCGGCACGCGAGGGATAGATCATGTCGAGAACCGTCATTCCGCTGCAGACGCAGGACGTCTCCAGCTTCGCCAAGGCTCTACGCGCCCAGTTGATGGCCCGCGCCGCGCCGCCCAGCCACGTCGAACTGCTGAATATGCTGGCCCGCGCCGTGGGCCGCCGCAATTTTCAGGATCTGAGGGCGCAAATGGATGAGACCGCTCCGCCACTGGCGTCCATGCCCAAGGAAACCGCTGACCTGGCCGTCGTGGAGCGGGTCGCGCGCTGCTTCGGTCCCGAGGGGCGCCTGACCCGCTGGCCCGCAAAACGCGGCGACCAGATCCTGGCCCTGTGGGTGCTGTGGTCCAAGCTGCCCGCTCGCGAGGAAGCCACCGAAAAGCAGATCAGCGATCAGCTCAAGACCCTGCACGACTTCGGCGACCACGCCCTGCTGCGGCGCGAACTGATCGAACTGGGTCTCTTCTCCCGCACCCCCGACTGCCGCGCCTACCGCCGCATCGAACAGGCCCCACCGGTGACGGCCGCGGCGCTGATCAGTCGGGTCCGGACCGCCTAGAGCATTTTCCGATAAGTGTGAAACGGTTATCGGATCGAAAAATGCTCTAGCGGCCGGTGAAGGCCGCCGGGCGCTTCTGAAGGAAGGCCAGAACCCCCTCGCGGGAGTCCTCGGTCCGGCCTGCGTGCTTCTGGGCGACGCGTTCGGCGTGGAGCTGATCGGACCACTCGGCGTCGAGGCTTTCCCAGACCAGCTTGCGGATGGAGCCGAGCGCCCAAGGGCCTGTGGCCAGGGCCGTGGCGAGCTCCATGGCCGTGGCCAGCAGGGCGTCATCGGGGACGCAGCGGTTGATCAGGCCCCAGTCGAGGGCGGTCTTGGCCGGCAGGCGCTCGCCCAGCAGGGCCATCTCCATGGCGCGCGCCTTGCCGATCAGGCGCGGCAGCAGGTAGGTCGAGCCTCCGTCCGGCACCAGGCCGATGCGGCGGAAGGCTTGCAGGAAGTAGGCGCTCTCCGCGGCCACGATGATGTCGCCCATCAGGGCCAGCGAGCAGCCCACCCCGGCGGCCACGCCGTTCACCGCTGTGACGATGGGGACCGGATAGTCCCGCAGGCCCTTCATGAAGGGGTTGTAGACGCTCTCCAGGGCCGCCCCGGCGTCGGGGCCCTCAGGATCGGGGGCAGGCGCCTGCGGGCCGCCACGCCCCGAAAGGTTGGCGCCGGAACAGAACCCGCGGCCCTCGCCGGTGAGCACCACGCAGCGGACTCCCGAACCCTCCTTGGCGAAGGCGTCGAAGACCTGCTGCAACTCGTCCATCAGGTCGAGGCCTGCGGCGTTCAGGGTTGCGGGATCGGCCATGGTGATCAGGCCGATGCCGTCCTGCACGGACGTCTTGAGCTTCGTATAGGCCATGGGTTCCTCCCGAGCGGCGTTGCGCGCGATCTAAGGGAGGATACCCTGGCGTCAGCCTAGGGGAAAAGCGCCGTCGGTGGGCCTAGGCGGCGGCGGCGATGGTCTCGGCCCGGCTGACCCGATTGCGGCCACTGCGCTTGGAGGCGTAGAGGGCCCGGTCCGCGCGCTCCATGAAGTTGTGGGCGCTCTCGTGGGGCATACGTTCGGCGAGGCCCGCCGAGACGGTGATGGTGCCCAGGTCCTCGTTGGTCGACCGGCGCTTCAGCATGCGCGAGGACACCTCTTCGCGAATCTCCTCCAGGGTCGCGATGGCGATGTCGCCGCCTTCGCGCGGGAAGATCAGAGCGAACTCCTCGCCGCCGTAGCGGGCGGCGAAGCGGGGCGGCGCCCCACGGCCGCCGATGACGCTGGCCACATAGCGGATGACCTGGTCGCCGGTCTGGTGACCCCAGGTGTCGTTGAAGTTCTTGAAATGGTCGATGTCGATGACGGCGAGCGCCAGGGTCTCACCCTTGGCGTCGGCCTCGGCGCAGGCGCGCTCCAACTCTTCATCGAAGGCCTTGCGATTGGCCAGGTTGGTCAGGCCGTCGGTGGTGGCGTCGCGGCGCACCTGCTCCAGGTGTTCGCGCAGCCGGGCGACCTCGGCGGTGGAGTCGCTGAGGCGCTTCTCCAGCGACTTGTTTTCCTTCTGGACGCGCTTGGTGGCGACGGCGAGGGTGTCGATCATCGACTTGACCTCGGTGGCGTCGTCGCGTTCGCTCAGGCTCTTGGACGCGGTGGCCAGGGTCTGCCCGTAGGCGACGCTGGACTTCTGGGCGGTCTCGATGGCCTGGGAGACGCTGGCCAATTCCTTGGTCAGGGCGTCTCCGGCGTCACGGATCTGCTCGTTGAGGCGGGCCTTGGGCAGGTACACCGCCGCCAGCTCGTCGCTCAGAGTGTCGGTGAAGGCCTCGCCGGTGGAGATGATGCGGGTGATTTCCCTGGCCAGGTCGCCGTCAGGGTCACCGACGCAGTGGGTCCAGAGCTCGAAATTGACCGCGGTCGGCCAGATCTGGTGCTGTTCCATCGCCGACAGCGCCTTGCGCGCCAGGATATAGGCGTCCGGTCCACGCAGCTTGACTTCGATCCCAGCGCTCATGGCGGTCATCCCCGATCTTCGGCCCGCGCACGCCCCCCCGGCGCTGCGTTCCAATCTTAGGGATGGACCATATCCGACATAGCCAAACGAGCGGTTAAAACGCCGCCGTTATTCGAAACTTGTGTCGGCTATTCGTCACTCGGCGGGCGGGTGGGCGCGACCTTCAGGAAGGCCGGCATGTCGTTTCCGAAGCCCACAACCCGGTCGCCGTCGTCACGCTCCTCGCGGCGCGGACGATCGCGATCCCGCTCGCGGGACGGCCTGGCCTCGGAGGAGGCCGAGGCGCGCGGGCGGTCTTCACGCTCGCGGCGGGGTCGCTCGGTGCGTTCCGGCGCGACTTCCGCGCGCGGGGCGCGGTCGGGGCGATCCGAACGGGCGGGCCGCTCACTGCGCTCGCCACGCGGTTCACCTTGCGGCCGGGCTTCGCGCTCGGGACGCGCTTCACGCTCGGGGCGGGGTTCGCGCTCAGTCCGGGCTTCGGCGGGTTGGGCCGCAGCCTCGACGGGCGCGGCCTCGGCCTCGGGATTGGCCCGGCCACGATTGCGGCCACGGGCGCGGGGCGCGCGCTCAGCCTTGGCCTCCTCGGCCACGGCCACGGCCACGGGGGCGGGCTTGGGCGTGCGCACCGCGTCCGGGTCGGCGACGAAGGGTTCGAGGGAGGCCACCTCACCGTGCGGCGCCCGGGGACGCTCCCGGTCACGATCACGGTCGCCACGGCCCGACGAGCGTTCGCCGCCCCGGCCGCGGTCCCGGCCGCCACTGCGGCTGTCGCTGCGCTTCTCGTCCTTGATGGAGGCGAAATCGACGCCCTCAAGCACGATCTCTTCCGGCGCCTTGCCGATCAGCTTCAGCACCTTGTCGATGTTCTTCGCATCGGCCGGCGTGACGATCATATAGGTCTTGCCGAGCTTGCCGGCCCGGCCGGTGCGGCCGATGCGGTGCACATAGTCATCGGCATGGTGCGGCACGTCGTAGTTGAAGACGTGGCTGACGTCCGGCACGTCCAGGCCGCGCGCGGCGACGTCGGAGGCGCAGAGCAGCTTCAGCTCACCCTTGCGGAAAGCTTCCAGGGTGCGCATGCGGGTCGCCTGGTCCAGGTCGCCATGGATCGGCGCGGCGTCGAAGCCGTGCGTCTTCAAGGACTTGGCGACGATATCGACCTCGGACTTGCGGTTGCAGAAGACGATGCCGTTGCGCACGTCGTCGGCGCCGATCAGCATGCGCAGAGCGGTGCGCTTGGCCTTGGCGTCGGCGGTCGGCAGGCGGACCACGTACTGGGTGATGGTGTCGGCGGTCGTCGCCGGGCGGGTCGCCTCGATCCGCACGGGATCATTGAGGAACTGCTTGGTCAGCCGGGTGATCTCCGGCGGCATGGTGGCCGAGAAGAACAGCGTCTGCTTCTTGGCCGGGGTCAGTTTGAAGATGCGCTCGATGTCGGGGATGAAGCCCATGTCGAGCATGCGGTCGGCTTCGTCGACCACCAGGATCTGCACCCCGGTCATCAACAGCTTGCCGCGTTCGAAATGGTCCAGCAGGCGGCCCGGCGTGGCGATCAGGACGTCGACGCCCCGGTCCAGCTTGGCTTCCTGGTCGCCGAACGAGACGCCGCCGATCAGCAGGGCCCAGGAGAGCTTCTGCTTCTGGCCCTTGGCGTATTTCTCGAAGGACAGCGAAACCTGGTCGGCAAGTTCGCGGGTGGGGGCGATGACCAGGGCGCGCGGCATGCGCGCCTTGGACCGGCCGGCGGCCAGTCGATCGATCATCGGAAGGGTGAAGGCGGCGGTCTTGCCCGTGCCGGTCTGGGCGATCCCCAGGACGTCGCGGCCTTGGAGGGCGACGGGGATGGCCTCGGCCTGGATCGGCGTGGCGGTGGTGTAGCCGGTGTCGGCCACGGCCTGGAGCGTAGCGGGCGATAGGCCCAGTTCAGAAAATTCGGTCATCAGTTGCAATGTGGGCGGGAACGCGCCCGAAAAGGAGGCATGCGAAACCCGGGCGGCGCGGACGGCGATCGTTGCGCGCGGCGGAAGATAGGGGCTACCGCCTTCAAGTCAACGCGTTCCGCGCCTTGTGGTTCAGCTAGGGCCGTTTCGTCCGCCTCAGGTCCAGTCCAGATCCGCGGCCGCGAACTCGGCGTTCTCCTGGATGAAGCGGAAGCGCAGCTCCGGCTTGCGGCCCATCAACGCCTCCACCAGGTCCTCCACGGCCTCCTCGGAGCGGGGCAAGGTGACCCGGGCCAGGATCCGCTTCTTGGGATCCATGGTGGTTTCCTTCAGCTGGGCCGGCATCATTTCGCCCAGGCCCTTGAACCGGCCGATCTCGGGCTTCTTGCCCTTGAACTCGGTGGCCATCAGTTCCTCGCGGTGGGCGTCGTCGCGGGCATAGATGGTCTTGCCGCCATGGCTCATCCGGTAGAGCGGGGGGAGGGCGAGGTACAGCCGGCCCGAGCGGATCATGTCGGGCATGGTGCGATAGAAGAAGGTGATCAGCAGGCTTGCGATGTGGGCGCCGTCAACGTCGGCGTCGGTCATGATGACCACGCGCTCATAGCGCAGGTCCTCTTCCTTGAACCGCGAGCCGGCCTGGACGCCGAGCGCCAGCATCAGGTCCGACAACTCCTTGTTGGCGCCCATCTTGTCCAGGGTGGCCGAGGCGACATTCAGGATCTTGCCGCGCAGTGGCAGGATGGCCTGGGTGCGGCGGTCGCGGGCCTGCTTGGCCGAGCCGCCGGCGCTGTCGCCCTCGACCAGGAAGATCTCGGCGCCGTCGATGGCGTTGGCCGAGCAGTCCGCCAGCTTGCCCGGAAGCCGCAGCTTGCGGGTGGCCGAGGCCCGCGCCACGTCCTTGTCGCGTCGGCGCTTCAGTCGTTCCTCAGCCCGCTCGACCACGAACTCAAGCAAGGCGCTGGCGGCCTTCGGCTGGGCGGTCAGCCAGTGGTCGAAGGGATCGCGCAGGGCGTTTTCCACCAGGCGCTGGGCGTCGCTGGAGGACAGGCGCTCCTTCGTCTGGCCCTGGAATTCCGGGTTGGCGACAAACACGCTGACCATGGCGCCGGCCTGGGAGACCACGTCATCGGCGGTGATGATCCCGCCGCGCTTCTCCCCGGTCAGTTCGGCATAGGCCTTCAGGCCACGGGTCAGGGCCGCGCGCAGGCCCGCCTCGTGGGTGCCGCCCTCCGGGGTCGGCACGGTGTTGCAGTAGGACTGCATGAAGCTGTCGGCCTCGCCGAACCCGGCCGGGGTCCAGGTCACCGCCCACTCGACCTTGCCGGCCTCGCCCTTGCGCTCATAGCGTCCGGCGAAGGGCTCGGGGGTGACGGTCTCGACGCCCTTGACCCGCTCAGCCAGGAAATCGGCCAGCCCGTTGGGGAAGCGGAACGTCGCCTCGGCGGGGGTCTGGTCCTGGATGCGCGACGGATCGCATTTCCAGCGAATCTCGACCCCGGCGAACAGATAGGCCTTGGACCGGGCCATGCGGTAGAGGCGCGCGGGCTTGAACGCCACGCCGTCGCCGAAGATCACCGGGTCCGGCGCGAAGCTGATGGAGGTGCCGTGTTTCTTGGTGGCGCCCAGCTTCTCGATGCCGCCGATCGCCTTGCCGCGGGTGAAGGCCTGGCGCCACTCGAACCCGTCCTTGAAGGCCGTGACCTCGACGCGCTCGGACAGGGCGTTGACCACCGAGATGCCGACGCCGTGCAGGCCGCCTGAGGTCTCATAGGCCTTGCCGGAGAATTTCCCGCCCGAGTGCAGGACGGTCATGATCACTTCCAGGGCCGACTTGCCCGGATGCTTGGGGTGCGGGTCCACGGGAATGCCGCGGCCGTCGTCCTTCACCGTCAGTGTGCCGTCGGCGTCGAGGATCACCTCGATGATCTTGGCGTGGCCGGCGACGGCCTCGTCCATGGAGTTGTCCAGCACCTCGGCGAACAGGTGGTGCAGGGCGCGCTCGTCGGTGCCGCCGATATACATGCCAGGGCGCTTGCGGACGGGCTCCAGGCCCTCGAGCACCTCGATGTCCTTGGCCGAATAGCCGCCGGTGATCGCCGGATCGGGGCGCGGCTCATGGCTCTCGGCCAACGGCGCGGCCGGGGCGGGGTTGAGTGCGTCGTCGAAGAGGGAAGCCTGGGGAACGGGCTTAGTGGACATGGTTCGGAAACTGGATCGATTCGATGGGGCCTCGGTATGAATCGCCCCACCGGCTAAAGCAATGGACGCGCCGCGTTGACGCACCAAGCCTGGGGACAAGCTGATGACGAGCCAACAGGCGCCTTTGCGCATCGGCGTCCTCGGGGCGGCCAAGATCGCGCCCAGCGCCATGATCCTGCCGGCCAAGGCGACGGGGGTCGCCACCGTGGTGGCCGTCGCCGCCCGAGATCCGGCCCGGGCGCGCGCCTTCGCCGAGTTGTACGGCGTTCCCGAGGTGTCGGAGACCTATGAGGACCTGATCGCCCGACCCGACATCGATGCGGTCTACAACGCCCTGACGCCCTCGCGGCACGCCGACCTCTCCATCGCCGCGCTCCAGGCGGGCAAGCATGTACTGTGCGAGAAGCCCCTTGCGATGAACGCCGGCGAGGCTCGCGCTATGGTCGCGGCGGCCGAGGCGAGCGGCCGGGTGCTGATGGAGGCCTTCCACTATCGCTACCACCCACTGTTCGCCCGGGTGCTGGAGATCATCGGCTCCGGCGAGCTGGGAGAGGTGCGCGACCTGGCCGCCCTGTTCCAGACCAACCTCGTCGATGACGGAACCGAGATCCGCTACGAGCGCGACCTTGGCGGCGGCTCGCTGATGGATATCGGAACCTACCCCCTGCACTGGGTGCGAACGGCGGCCTGGGCCGAGCCGACAGTGGTGCGGGCGAGCGGCGTCTTTGGTCGCGGCGGTGTTGATCATTCGACGCAAGCCGAACTCCTGTTTCCGGGCGGCGCCACCGCCAGGATCAGCGGCTCGATGGTGGAAGAGACGCCGATGGCCAGCCTTGAGGTCACAGGAACCTTGGGCTCCCTGAAGGCGTTCAATCCGCTGGCGCCCCAGATGGGCCACCTGTTGGAGGTGAGCATCGCTGGGGCAGAACCGCGCCGCGAGACCTTCAGCCGTGAGCCGACCTATGACTTCCAGCTCCGCGCCTTTGTCGACGCCGTGCGCGGCGGTCCTGCGCCCCTGACGTCCGGCAGGGACTCCATTGCCCAGATGGTGCTGCTCGACGCCGTCAGCGCGGCGAGTCGCCTCTAGGTTCGGCCCGCACAAGGGCCGCCGTCCGGCTCAGCCAGTCCACCGGATCGGCGGCGTGATAGGGGTGCTCAGCGGGTTCGATGTTGTCGAGGAAACCGCGATAGATCACCGCCTGCCGGGCCGCCGCAATGGGGGCCAGCAGGGTCAGCGCCCTGGCCGGGTCAGAACCGGGGACGGCCTCCCGCCAGTGGGCGAGCCACACCGCCCGCACGGCTTCGAGAGCCTCGGCCGGCACGCGGTCCAGGAAGGCCGAGCTGTCCAGCAGGGGATGACCCACCCCGCTGTCGCCCCAGTCCATCAACGCCAGATGCTCACCATCGCCCCGCAGGTTGCCGGGATGGAAGTCGCCGTGCACCAGGGTGTCGGGCAGGCCGCAGGCCGCCAGGTCGGCAAACCGCCGAGGCAGGTCGGCGATGAAGGCGGTGAGCGCCCCGCGGTTCTTGGTGGAGAGCTCCGGCGCCGTGCGCTCAAAGACTTCGGTGATGGCGGCGGTCAGGGCCGGGCCGCGCCAGTCGGGCAGGCCGCAAGCGAACAGCTCCGCCTCGCGGCCGATCCACTTGGCCTGGATGCCCACCAGCAGGTCCACCATGGCGAAGAGCTGATCCGTCTCGGCCTCGAACAGGTCCGCGCCCGGCAGTTCGGCCATCAGGAAGCGGCCATCGCCATGGCCGAGCAAGGTCGGGACCGCCTCGCCCGCCAGGGCTTCGATCAGCGGCGCCTCGTGGGCGAAGAAGGGCGGGATGGCCTTCAGCCAGACCGTCTGTCCCTGCACCGGGATGGCCCACAGACTGGACAGGTTCCAGGTCCGCACCTGGCGCGGCGGACCGGCGGGCGTCAGCCCCTTCTCGGCGAGGATGGTGTTGGCCCAGGCGAGGTCGGCCGAGGGTCCGCCGAGCTTGGCGTAGCTGTTGCGCAGGGGTTGGTCGTCCAACTCACCATCCCACGGCTCGGCGGCGGCGACCGGCTCGGAGACTTCGGCGAGATAGGTGACCTTCACCGACTTCGGATTGGGTGCGATCTCCAGCACCCGCAGGACGATCACCTCGACCCCGTGGGCCTCGCGCACGGCCGCGATCACCGGGGCGACGTCCTGCCACCACGGCGTGGGGACGGGCAGAGCGGGGAGGGCGCCGACCGGGGCGCCGTCCGGGGTGACGAGGACGACACGCGCGAAGCGGGGCGGGGGGCTCACGTCTCCGTGGTGTCGCGGAAATAGGGCTCCACCGGACCCTGCAGCTTGACCGTCATGGCGTTCCCCTTGCGGTCGACCGTGGCGCCGACCGACAGTCGCACCCAGCCCTCGCTGACGCAGTACTCGTCGACATTGGTCTTCTCGACGCCCTTGAAGCGCACGCCGACGCCGCGCTCGAGACAGGCGGCGTCGTAATAGGGGCTGTTGGGGCTGATCGCGAGGCGGTCGGGGGGCGTGTCGGACATGTCTGGGCCTTGAGGAACGGTTGGGCCTTGCGGCCCTTGGCCGGGTGATAGCCGCATCGCGCCCAAAGCAAAAGGGCCGGAGATCGCTCTCCGGCCCTTCGCTCAAGTCCAGCGCGGAGCGCTGACTAGCACTTGTAGTACATCTCGAACTCGACCGGGTGCGGGTGGAGGGCGAGGCGCATGACCTCTTCCATCTTCAGCTCGATATAGGCGTCGATGAACTCGTCGGTCATCACGCCGCCGGCCTTCAGGAAGCCGCGGTCCTTGTCGAGGTTTTCCAGGGCTTCCTTCAGGGAGCCGCAGACTTCCGGGACCTTCTTCTGCTCACGCGGCGGCAGGTCGTAGAGGTTCTTGTCCTGCGGCGCGCCCGGGTCGATCTGGTTCACGATGCCGTCGATGCCGGCCATCAGTAGGGCGGTGAAGGTCAGGTAGGGGTTGCCCATGGGGTCGGGGAAGCGGGCTTCCAGACGCTTGCCCTTGGGGCTGTCCACGTGCGGGATACGGATGGAGGCCGAGCGGTTGCGGGCCGAATAGGCCAGCTTCACCGGGGCTTCGTAGCCGGGGACCAGACGCTTGTAGCTGTTGGTGGTGGAGTTGGAGAAGGCGTTGATGGCCTTGGCGTGCTTGATGATGCCGCCGATGTACCACAGGCACATCTGCGACAGGCCGGCGTACTTGTCGCCGGCGAACAGCGGCTTGCCGTCGCCCCAGATCGACTGGTGCACGTGCATGCCCGAACCGTTGTCACCGAACATCGGCTTGGCCATGAAGGTGGCCGTCTTGCCGTAGGCCGCGGCCACGTTGTGGATGACGTACTTGTAGAGCTGCAGACGGTCGGCCATGACGATCATGGTGTCGAACTTCAGGCCGAGTTCGTGCTGGGCCGGGGCCACCTCGTGGTGGTGCTTTTCCGGCTTCATGCCGAGCTCGCCCATCACCGCCAGCATTTCGCCGCGCAGGTCCTGGGCCGAGTCGATCGGGTTGACGGGGAAGTAGCCGCCCTTCGGACCCGGACGGTGACCCATGTTGCCTTCGGCGTATTCCTTGGCCGAGTTGCCGGGGAGTTCGATGGAGTCATAGGAATAGCCGGTGTTGTTCGGCTGCACCGACCACTTCACGTCGTCGAAGATGAAGAACTCGGCTTCCGGACCGAAGAACACGGTGTCGCCGATGCCCGAGGCCTTCACGAAGTTCAGCGCCGCCTTGGCGATGGAGCGCGGGTCGCGGTCATAGGGGGTGCCGGTGTCGGGGTTCACGACATCGCAGAACAGGCACAGCGTGGTCTGCTGGTAGAAGGGGTCGATATAGGCGCTGTCCAGGTCCGGACGCAGCTTCATGTCGCTTTCGTTGATGGCCTTCCAGCCGGCGATCGACGAGCCGTCGAACATCGTGCCGTCGTTGAGGAAGTCATCGTCGATCAGGTCGATGTCGAAGGTGACGTGTTGCATCTTCCCGCGGATGTCGGTGAAGCGCACGTCGACGTACTTCACGTCCTTCTCTTTGATTTCGTTCAGAATGTCCTTGGCGGTCGCCATAGTCGTATCCCCTTGCAGATGTCTCGATAGGCTAAAGTCTTAGACGGCGGCGGCGCCGGTTTCCCCGGTGCGGATCCGCAGCACGTCGATGATGTCCGAAACGAAAATCTTGCCGTCGCCGATGCGGCCGGTGCGCGCCGCGCCGATGATCGCTTCCAGCACGCGTTCGAGTTGGTCGTCGGCGATGACCACCTCGATCTTGATCTTGGGCAGGAAGTCCACGACGTACTCGGCGCCGCGATAGAGCTCGGTCTGGCCCTTCTGGCGGCCGTAGCCCTTGGCTTCCAGCACGGTCATGCCCTGGACGCCGAGTTCCTGAAGGGCTTCCTTCACCTCGTCGAGCTTGAACGGCTTGATGATCGCTTCGATTTTCTTCATGGCCCGACTTGGTACTCAAACAGCGCCGCCCCAGCGGTTGCCGGCTACGAGCACGCTCCGGCGCGGGGCGACAAGGGGGCGCCCGCCGAGGTTTGCGCGGTGGCGGATGGGAATCCGCGAATGTCTATTTTCTCAGCAGAGGCTGCGCAAGAAATAACCACCGCCGGAATCGCCTTTGTCCGCCGGCTTCCGGCGCCTAGGATCGCGCGCAAGTTCGGGCGGAGGCGTGTGACATGGACGACAGGACCCCAGTTCTCATTGGCGCGGGCCAATTCACCTATCGTGGTGAGGCGGGCGCTTCGCCGTCCCCGACGCAGTTGCTGAAGATTGCGGCGGAACGCGCCGCGGCCGACGCCGGCCTGGGCGCGCAAGCCCTGGCGGCCATCGACGGCCTGGCGGTGGTGGGGTTCACGATCGACGCCCCCGGGGGCGGCCGGCTGGTGCCGCACTCCACCAATCCGCCCGCGACCCTGGCCGGGCGCATCGGGGCCAAGCCCGGCTGGGCGGTCTATTCTCACATGGGGGGCAACAGCCCTCAGCAGCTGATCAATGTGGCCTGCGAGCGGATCGCCCGCGGCGACAACGACCTGACCCTGGTGGTGGGCTGCGAGTTCCTGGGGTCGGCCACCAAGCGCCTGACCAAGGGCCTGGGGTTCGACGACTGGGACGACGCCGAAGAGCTGCCGGCCCCGGAACGCATCGGCGATCCGCGTCCGGGCTCGACGCCGTACGAGAACAGGCACGGCCTGGGCCGGCCCATCAATGTCTACCCGCTGTTCGAGAACGCCCTGCGGGGCCGCGACGGCCGCTCGATCCCCGACCACCAGAAGCAGATGGGAGACCTGTTCGCCCCCTTCACCGAGGTGGCCGCCAAAAACCCCGAAGCCTGGTTCCCGGTGGCGCGCTCCTCGGCGGAGCTGATCACGGTGACCGAGCGCAACCGGATGGTGGGCTTCCCCTACACCAAGTACCTCAACGCCATCATGGAGGTCGACCAGTCGGCTGGCGTCCTCGTGTGCAGCCTGAAGAAGGCGCGCGAACTCGGTGTTTCAGAAGACAAAATTGTCTACCTGCACGGATGCGCCGACGCCTATGACCTGTGGTTTCCCATCGACCGGCAGAACTACCACTCCAGTCCCGCCATGCGCCTGACGGGCCAGCGGGCGCTGTCGATGGCCGGCGTCAGCCTCGACGACATCGGCCACATCGACCTCTATTCCTGCTTCCCGGTCGCCGTGGAGATCGGCGCGGAGGAGCTGGGCCTGAAGCTGGACGACCCGCGCGGCCTGACCGTGACCGGCGGGCTGCCCTATATGGGCGGCCCCGGGAACAACTACGCCATGCACTCCATCGCCGTGATGATGCAGCGGCTGCGGGACAACCCCGGCGACTGGGGCCTGGTGACCGCCAACGGCTGGTTCCTCACCAAGCAGTCCACCGGGGTCTATTCCACAAACCCGCCCACCAAGCGCTTCGAACGCCAGGACCCGAAGGTGATCCAGGATCAGATCGACGCCCTGGCCCATCCGACTGTCATCGAACAGCCGCAAGGCGCCGCCACTATTGAGACGTACACGGTGGTTCACGGCCGGGAGGGCTACATGATGGGCATCGTGGTCGGCCGCGATTCCGAGGGCCGCCGCTTCGTCGCGGTGACCCCCAGCGACGAGGCCACCCTGCGCGACCTCGAATCGCGCGAAGGGGTGGGGCGTACAGGAACGGTCAGTCAGACCGAAGACGGCCAGAAGAACATCTTCATTCCAGACTGAGATTTCCCATGTCGCGACTTTACCTGATCCGCCACGGCAAGCCCGCCGCCGTCTGGGGCGAGGCCGACGACGATCCGGGCCTGGACGACGCCGGCCGGGCCCAGGCGGAGGCCGCCCGCGACCTGCTGCTGGCCCTGCCTGAGGCTGAGCGTCCCACGAAAGTGGTCAGCTCGCCCCTGCGCCGCTGCCGGGAAACCGCCATGCCGACCGCGGAGGCCCTGGGCGTCGAGATCGAGATCGACCCCTTCGTGGGCGAGATCCCCACGCCGAAGGGCCTGACCGCCGAGCAGCGGCCGCCGTGGCTGCGCGAGGTCTTCCAGGGGCTCTGGAAGGACGTGAAGGGCGACCTGGATTACGATGCCTGGCGGCAGGACGTCGCCGGCTCGCTCAATGCGCGGGCAGGCACGGCCGTCTTCAGCCATTATGTGGCGATCAACGCGGTGATGTCACAGCTTGCGGGCGATGAGCGCGTTCTGGTCTTCCGGCCCGACCACGCCTCGATCAGCGTGCTTGAGACCGACGGCGAGACCCTGCGCCTGGTGGAGCAGGGGCGAGAAGCCACCACCGGCGTCCTTTAGAGTTAGAGTCCCAGGAGTGAGCGCCGTGCGGCCGATCCTCACCGTAGCTGAGATGGCGGCCGCCGACGCCGCGGCGATCGCGGCCGGGACCCCCGGCGAGGCGCTGATGGCCCGCGCCGGCCTGGCCGTGGCCGACGCCATCTGCCAGCGCCATGCGCCGCGACCCACCGTCGTCCTGTGCGGCCCGGGCAACAATGGCGGTGACGGATATGTCGTCGCCCGCATCCTGGCCGAGCGCGGCTGGGACGTCTGGGTCGAGCGCCTGGCCCCGCCGGCCAGCGCCGACGCCAAGGCCGCAGCGGCGCAATGGAGCGGCGATACCTGCGAAATCGGCGAGTCGACCCGCGAGGCGGACCTCTACGTCGACGCCCTGTTCGGCGCCGGCCTCAGCAAGCCGCTCGATGGGGAGGCGGCGCGCATGGCCCGACTGTGCGAGCGCATCCCCGATCGCGTCATCGCCATCGACCTGCCCAGCGGCCTAGCCGGGGATACGGGCCAAGTGGTTGGCGACGTCGCCTTCTGCGCGGCCCTGACCGTCACCTTCCACGCTAAGAAGCCGGCCCATGTACTGGAGCCGGGCAGCAGCCGCTGCGGTGACATCGTCGTGGCCGACATCGGGCTGGTGACCGAGGGCGCGATCCTGCTGGAGAACACCCCGGAACTCTGGCTGTCGCGCTTCCCCTGGCCAGACGCCGGCGCGCACAAGCATGCGCGCGGCCGGCTGGTGGTGGTGAGCGGCGAGGCCTGGAACACTGGCGCAGCCCGCCTCGCGGCGCGCGCGGGCCTGCGCATGGGGGCGGGGCTGGTGACCCTGCTGTCGCCCACCGAGGCGCTCTCGGTCAACGCCACCCACCTGGAAGCCGTCATGCTGCGTGGGTTCGACACCGAGGTGGAGCTGGAGCAGCTGGCCGCCGATGTGGACGCCGCCATCATCGGCCCCGCGGCAGGGGTGAACGAGACGACCCTGCTCAATGTCCTGGCGCTCGCGCGCACCGGAGCGGCCCTGGTGATCGACGCCGACGCCATCACCGTGTTTCGCGACGACCCCGAGGAGCTGTTCTCGGTGCTGGACGTCGATGACGTCCTGACCCCCCATCCCGGGGAGTTCGAGCGGCTGTTCCCGGGGTTCCTGAAGGAGGCGCCCGAACGTATCGCCGCGGCCCGCCGCGCGGCCAAGAAGGCCGACGCCATCGTGCTGCTCAAGGGCCCCGACACCGTCATCGCGGCCCCGGACGGTCGCACGGCGGTCAACACCAACGGGTCACCCTGGCTGGCCACCGCCGGCTCCGGCGATGTGCTGGCGGGCTTCATCGGCGCCCTGATCGCTCAGGGCATGGAAAGCTTCGAGGCGGCCTGCGCGGCGGCCTGGATCCACGCCGACGCCGCCGACCTGCACGGCCCGGGCCTGATCTCCGAGGACCTGCCGGGCCTGACGCCTGCCGTCCTGCGCCGTCTTTACGACCTGCGTTAGCCCCCCGTGGTCAAGCTTGTTGGCCCGTGCTACGAGGCCGGCGTTCTCTAGGAAACCCTGCACGTGACCCGCTCCTGCGCAGCCCTCGCTATTCACGCCCAGGCCTTCATGGCCTGCCGCGTAGCTGCGCCCGAGGGGAGTGCGATCTAGGTTCGACTGATCCAAACCCCTCCCGACGCGGCGAGGGGTTTTGCAGGTTTCGAGCGCCCCTCGTCCGTCTTCTGGCTCCTCCGAAGGAAAGCCGATGACGTCCCTGACACCCCACCTGTTGCTGGCGCTGGCCCTGTTCGCCTTCGTCAATTCGATCACCCCTGGCCCCAACAACACCATGCTGATGGCCTCAGGGGCCAATTTCGGCTTCCGGGCGACCCTGCCTCACCTCAGCGGCGTGGCGATCGGCTTTGGGGTGATGGTGCTGGCGGTGGGGCTGGGCCTCGGCGGCCTGTTCTTGGCCTTCCCCTGGCTGCACGACGTGCTGGCCGTGGCCGGCGGCCTCTATATGATCTGGCTGGCGTGGAAGATCGCCACCTCCAAGGGCATGGCGGGCGGCCAGGCCAGCGGCCGGCCCCAGACCTTCTGGCAGGCCGCCGCCTTCCAGTGGGTCAACCCCAAGGCCTGGGCCATGGCCATCGGCGCCATCACGGCCTACGCTCCGGCGGAGAACTACAATCTCAATGTCCTGCTGGTGGCCCTGGTGTTCATGGCGGTCAACGGACCCTGCGTCACCATCTGGACCAGCTTCGGCGTCGGCCTGCGCCGGTTCCTGGACCGTCCGGCGGTGCTCAAGGCCTTCAACGTGACCATGGCGTTGCTCCTGCTGGCGTCCCTGATCCCCCTGACCATGGAGGTTGCAGGCTAGAGTGCGGAGCCGCGCCTCAGGGCGCGATGGGCCGGGCGGTCGTCGCCGTCATCTTGTCGATGGCCTTCGGGCCAGTGGGGGAATCTCGCTGGAAGGTTGGTGCGGCTAGAGGGACTCGAACCCCCACGCCTTGCGGCGTCTGGACCTAAACCAGGTGCGTCTACCAATTCCGCCATAGCCGCCAACACGGCCCGTCTATAGCTGGGCGGACGAAATGGGCAAGCCGACGCGCGCCATGCCGAAGAGCTTGACCTGACCCCCGCCGCCGCAGAGCCTGGTGGCCACACGCGGGGAGAGGGCCTTGTCCACAGGCTACTACGACGACAATGCTGAGCGGTTCTTCGCCGACACCGCCTTCGTTGACCTCTCGGAGGGGCGAAGCCGCTTTGTCGCGGCCCTCCCGCCAGGCGGCCGGATTCTGGACGCCGGCTGCGGCTCGGGCCGGGACGCCCTGGCCTTCCATGAGCTGGGTTTCGAGGTCACCGCCTTCGACGGCTCCACCGCCATGGTGACGCGGGCCTCAGCCTTGACGGGCCTGGCCGTTCTACACCTCAGCTTCGCCGAGGTGGCGTGGCGTGAGGCCTTCGACGGCATCTGGGCGAACGCCTCGCTGTTGCATGTTCCCCGTCGTGATCTGCCGGACATCATGCGCAGGCTCCGGGCAGCCCTGGTTCCAGGCGGTGTCTGGGAGCTGTCCTTCAAGCTCGGCAGCGGGGAACGCCATACGCCCGGGCGGTTGTTCACCGACCTCGATGAACCAGCCGCCCGAGCCCTGATCCACGAGGTCGGGGGCCTGGAAACTCTCGCCATCACCGTAAGCTATGACGTGAGGCCCGGGCGCGAGACCGAGGGCTGGACCAACGTCCTGGTCCGCCGCGTGGGGTGAGGGCGCGCCGCCCTCTTTGGGCTTGGAGTGCGCGCCGTGAAATGACATAAGGTCGCCCGCTCGCCGCCAACCCTGGCGGCGCTTACCTATTCAGCCGAGGCGGACCTGAAAGGCGCATGACACCGCGCTGTGTCCGGAAAATCCAAGAATGTCGATGCAGATCGTTGAGAAGTCTGGTGAAGGCCTGAGCAAGGTCTTTAGCGTCACCGTCCCCATGTCGGACCTGGTCGAGCGCCTGGACGCCAAGATCGCCGAGATCACCCCCACCCTGAACATCAAGGGCTTCCGCCCCGGCAAGGTGCCGCAGGCTCACGTCCGCAAGCTCTATGGCAAGTCCATCATGAGCGAAGTCGTGGAGCAGACCCTCAACGAGACCACCCAGAAGGTGCTCGAAGAGAACAAGCTGCGCCCCGCCGGCGATCCTGACCTGACGCCGAACGGCGACATGGCCCAGGTCATCGATGGCAAGGCCGACCTCGCCTACGACATCGCCATCGAGGTGATGCCCGAGTTCGAGCCCACCGACCTCACCAAGATCTCGCTGAAGCGCCCGGTCTACGAGCCTACCGACGCCGAGGTGGACGAAGCCGTCGACGAACTGGCCAAGCAGAACCGCACCTATGAGACCCGCACCGGCAAGACCGTGAAGGCCAAGGACGGCGACATGGTCGTCATCGACTTCATCGGCCGCGCCGACGGCGTCGCCTTCGAAGGCGGCACGGGCGTGGACACCGAGCTGGTGCTGGGTTCGGGCAGCTTCATTCCCGGTTTCGAAGATCAGCTGGTCGGCGCCAAGCCGGACGACAAGGTCATGGTCAAGGTGACCTTCCCGGCCGAGTATCAGGCCCCGAACCTCGCCGGCAAGGACGCCGAATTCGAGACCACGGTGAAGGAAGTGAAGGCTCCGGTGGAGTCCAAGGCCGATGACGGCCTGGCCGAGCGCCTGGGCGTCGAGAGCCTGGAAAAGCTCCGGGAGCTGCTGAAGACCAACCTGGAAAGCCAATACTCGGGCGCTTCACGCTTCAAGCTGAAGCGCGCCCTGCTGGACGTGCTGGACGAGAAGCACGAGTTCCCCCTGCCGCCCAAGATGGTGGAGGCCGAGTTCGCCCAGATCTGGGGTCAGGTTCAGTCCGACAAGGAACGCGGCACGCTGCCGCCGGAAGACCTGGAAAAGACCGAAGACATCCTGCAGACCGAATACCGCAAGATCGCCGAGCGCCGCGTGCGCCTGGGTCTGGTCCTGGCCGAGATCGGCCGGGTCAACAACGTCCAGATCACCGATCAGGAACTGGCTGAGGCCATGCGCGCCGAAGCCATGCGCTACGGCCCGCAAGCCCAGCAGATCTTCGACTTCTTCCGCCAGAATCCCGCCGCCCAGGCCCAGCTCCGGGCCCCGATCTTCGAGGACAAGGTCGTCGACCTGATCATCGAACAGGCCAAGGTGAAGGATGAGAAGGTGTCCAAGGACGACCTGCTCAAGGAAGACGACATGCCGGCCGGCTACGGTGCCTAGAGGCGCCCGACAGACGAGATCAAGGGCGCCCACCGGGCGCCCTTTTTCGTTGCGGAACCATTTTCGCATCCTTCGCGTTTCGGGTGATTGCGGAGCTTTCTGACGTGGTCAGGAGGCTTGTCGGCCCGGGGCGCTGCCCGTGAGCCGCTTGGTTGAGAGTTGGGCGGGGGCTCCGAATGGCATTCTTTCTTCGGATCGCAGGCCGAGCCCTGGCGCCGTGCGCCACCGCAGTCTTGCTGGCCGCACAGCCCGCCTGGGCCGACGCCGACGCAGCGGGCTCCCTTGCCGACCTCTCCCGCCTGTCGCTGGAAGAGCTCGCCAATCTGGAGATTACTTCGGTCTCCAAACGCCCCGAGGCCCTGAGCGGCGCTCCGGCCGCCGTCTATGTGATCAGCAATGACGAAATCCGGCTCTCGGGCGCCGACAGTCTGCCCGAGGCCCTCCGCCTCGCACCCAATCTGCAGGTCGCGCGGATGAACGCCTCTGGCTACGGAATTTCGGCGCGCGGGTTCAATCACTCCACGGGCACCTCGAACAAGCTGCAGGTGCTGATCGACGGCCGCAGCATCTACACCCCGCTCTACTCCGGCGTATTCTGGGACGCCCAGGGGGTGATGCTTGACGATGTCGAGCGTATCGAGGTGATCAGCGGGCCGGGGGGAGCGCTTTGGGGCGCCAACGCCGTCAACGGCGTCATCAATGTCATCACCCGCAAGGCCGCCGACACCCAGGGCGGCCTTGCGCACCTGACGACGGGCTCCGACGATATCGCCGCCAACCTCCGCTACGGCGGGCGCTTCGGTGAGACCGGCGCCTTCCGCATCTACGGCATGGCTGCCAACTACGGCGAGAGCCGGACCACGTCCGGCGCCGGTGGCCGCGATTCCTGGGACCGGGCCCAGGCCGGATTCAAGATCGATTGGGGCGGGGAGGGCGACGCCTTCACCCTGCAGGGTGACCTCTATGATGGGTCCAGCGAACCCGTACCCGGTGCGCGGGCCGAGGGGGTCATCGGTGGCGGAAACCTGCTTGGCAGCTGGACTCACCGGCCGCAGGACGGCGGGGTTGTGGAGGCCACCGCCCACTATGCCCGTGACCACCGCACGATCACCTCCGGAATCAAGGACAGCCTGGAGGTCTACAATCTGGATCTGCAGTACGTCCTAGCCGCCCGGGGCCGCCATACCATGGTGGTGGGGGGCGGCTATCGGCAGAACCAGGACAATTTCCGCGGGGCGTTCCGCACCTCGTTCCTCGCCCCCGCCAGCCGCACCTCCCGGCTGGGCAACATCTTCGTCCAGGACGAGATCGCCCTGCGCGATGACTTGATCCTGACCCTTGGCCTGAAGCTGGAACACAACAGCTATACGGGCCTGGAATACCTGCCCAACGCCCGGCTGGCCTGGCGGCCGACCGATCACGCCCTGATCTGGGGCGCTGTTTCCCGGGGCGTGCGCACCCCCTCACGGTTCGACCGCGACCTGATCAATCCCGGCCTGATCGCCGGCGGCCCCGCCTTCGTGTCGGAGGAACTGATCGCCTACGAGGCTGGCTACCGAGGCCAACCCTCACCCAACCTCTCGGTGTCGGTGTCGGCCTACTACAATGTCTACGACGATCTGCGGACCGTGGAGTCGTTCACCCCGGCGGTGTTCCCGCTGGAGATCAGGAACGGAATGCGCGGCGAGACCTATGGCGTCGAGGCCTGGGCTTCCTGGCAGGTGCGCGCAGGCTGGCGGCTGACCGCCGGCGCCAACGCCCTGCGCAAGGACCTGTCGCTTGATCTTGGCGGTCGCGACATCTTCGGCGTCAATTTCGCCGGGAACGACCCGAGCTATCAGCTCTCCCTGCGGTCGCATATGAGCCTGACCCCAACCCTCGATCTCGATATCGATCTGCGCAGCATCGACGACCTGACGAGCCCGGCGGTCGCCGCCTACACCGAGCTGGGCGCCAGGCTGGCCTGGCGGGTCACCGACCAGGTGGAGCTGGCGGTGATCGGGGACAATCTGCTCAACGACCAGCACCTGGAGTTCGTCAACGGCTCGGTGCCGCGGCGGGAGATTCCGCGCAGCGTGCGCGCCAGCCTGCGCTGGGGTTTCTGACATGAAGGCCGCGGCTCGGCTGCTGATCGCGGCCGTGCTCTGTCTTGCGCCGATCGCCACCGCCCGCGCCGCCGACAGTCTCGAGGCGCCGGTCAAGGCGACCTATCTCTACAAGTTCGTGCCCTTCGTGGAGTGGCCCGCGGCGGCCTTCACCTCCCCCACGCAGTCGGTGGTGCTCTGCGTTCTCGTGGGGGATCCTTTCGGCGCGGTGCTGGACCAGGCCGTGCGCGGCCAGAAGGTTGGCGCGCGGCCCATCAGTGTCCGCCGCTTGGCCCGGACGGAAAAGGCCACCGGCTGTCACGTGCTCTATCTGTCGGCCCCGCGCGCGCCGGCGGCGGTTGACGCCCTGCAGAGCGCTCACGGCGCGCCAGTGCTCACCGTCACCGACCAGGCGAACGGCGCGGGCGGTATCGTCAACTTTGTTCTGCGCGAGAACCGAGTCCGGTTCACCATTGATCCCCGCGCCGCGGCCCACAACGGTCTGACCATCAGCTCCAAGCTGCTCAGCCTGGCGCTTAACGCTCGGGGCGGGGGCTAGGCATGGCTCTCCTGGACAAGCTGCCGATCCGCTGGAGCCTGATTCCCGCCATCGCGGCCATCGGCGCCATCCTCCTGGTGCTCAGCGGCCTGGGCATCGCGATCTATGACGAACAGAACTACCGCGCCCAGAAGATCCGGGAGGCCACGGCTCAGGGCGAAATCCTGGCGGCCACGGTCACCGCGGCCCTGGCCTTCGACGACCGTCCGGCGGCGCAGGAATATGTCGAGGCGCTGCGGGTCAATCCTCAGGTGGTCTCGGCCGGCGTCTACAACGACGCGGGCGTCCTGGTGGCCGGGTACGCCCGCGATTCCGGCGGCCAGGCCGACGCCAGCGTGAAGCTCCAGCCTCCCGCCTTCGTCGGTCGGCACCTGGTTGTCGTGACGCCGGTGTCAGAGGCCGGCCAGCACCTCGGCCTGGTGGCGCTGCGCATCGACACCGATCCGATCACCCGGCGGCTCTCGCGTTATGTCGGCCTGGGCCTGCTGCTGTTCATGGCCCTGCTCGTCGTCGGTGTCCTCGCCGCCGCCCACGCCGTGCTGACCCGCACCAACAGCGACCTGGCCGACGCCAACCGCAACCTGCAGGAAGAGATGCACGAGCGCGAGCGCGCCGAGACCGCCCTGCGCCAGAGCCAACGCATGGAGGCCATGGGGCAGCTCACCGGCGGCGTCGCCCACGACTTCAACAACATCCTCATGATCGCCTGCAGCGGCCTTGATCTGATGGAGCGCACCGACAAGCCGGAGCGCCGCAAGATGCTGATTGACGGCATGCGCCAGGCGGTGGACCGGGGCGCCAGCCTGACCCGCCAACTCCTGGCCTTCTCGCGCCGGACCTCGCTGCGACCCGAGGTTATCGACCTCAACGCCCAGCTTGAGGGGATGCGCCTGCTGCTGGACCGCTCCCTGGGGGAGGATATCTCCGTGGTGGTGGACCTGCCCGCCGATCTCTGGCGGGTGCAGGTCGATCCCTCCGAATTCGAGCTGGCCATCCTGAACCTGGCCGTGAACGCTCGAGACGCCATGCCGGGCGGAGGCACGATCACTATCAGCGGGCACAATCGCTCGGCGGGGGCCGATGAAGCGGTCCCGGTCGATCATGTCGTCCTGGGCATCACCGACACAGGGGCCGGCATGGCGCCGGAGACTCTTTCGCGCGTATTCGAACCCTTCTTCACCACCAAGGCGGTAGGCAAGGGGACGGGGCTGGGCCTCAGCCAGGTCTACGGTTTCAGCCGCGCGTCGGGCGGCGACGTGCGGATCGAGAGCACGGTCGGGCTCGGCTCGACGATCTTCCTGCTGCTGCCGCGGACGGAGGACCCATTGCCGGTCTCCGCGCCCGACCTGTCGCCGGTCTCCCGCGCGCCGGGCGGACAGGGCGATCTGCTGCTGGTGGAGGACGACGACGGGGTCGCCAATCTGGTCTGCGGCATGCTCGTGGAGCTCGGGTACAACGTCTCCCGCGTCGACTGCGCGGCGGCCGCCATCACGGCGCTGGAGGCCAATCCGGGCTTCGACATCGTATTCTCCGACCTCGTGATGCCCGGGGAAATGGACGGCATAGCGCTCGCCCGGGTGATCGGCCGGCGCTGGCCCAGTCTCCCGGTGTTGCTGACGACGGGCTTCAGCCCCGGCGTCGCCGCGGCGGCCGAGGAAGGGCTGACCCTGCTCACCAAGCCCTATGGGATCGGCGCCCTGGCCGCCGCCTTGGACTCCGCGAGACCCGGCTGAGGGCCCCCGAAAGCAATTTCGCCAACTCTTAAGAGCTATCGGGGCTATTGGTCACCTTGCGCCGGCCCCACCGGCACGCGATATCCACCGGGTACACGGCTCGCGTTCGAGAGTCGTTCACATCGAGAAGGGCTGCCTCCCAATGTTTGATCCGCCGACGACCGCCCTGAACCTTGTCCCGATGGTGGTCGAGCAGACCAGCCGCGGCGAGCGTGCTTTCGATATCTTCTCCCGCCTCCTGAAGGAGCGGGTCATCTTCCTGAACGGTCCCGTCGAGGACGGGATGTCGGCGCTGATCTGCGCCCAGCTGCTGTATCTTGAGGCCGAAAACCCCAAGAAAGAGATCCAGATGTACATCAACTCGCCCGGCGGCGTGGTGACGTCGGGTCTCGCGATCTACGACACCATGCAATACATCAAGAGCCCGGTGGTCACCCTCTGCATGGGCATGGCGGCCTCGATGGGCTCGTTCCTGCTGATGGCTGGTGAGGCCGGTCAGCGGATCTCGCTGCCCAACGCCCGCATCATGGTTCACCAGCCCTCGGGCGGTTATTCCGGCAAGGCCTCGGACATCGAGCGTCACGCCGAGGACATCATCAAAACCAAGCGCCGCTTGAACGAGATCTACGCCAAGCACACCGGACGCTCCTATGAAGAGGTCGAGGAAAAGCTCGACCGCGACACGTTCATGACCGCCGAAGAAGCCAAGGAGTGGGGTCTGATCGACCTCGTCCAGGCCAACCGCTCCGAGGACTAGCCGCCTTGGGTGCGCACACCCTGGTGGTGGGCGGGACCGGGATGCTTTCGGGACTATGCGAGGCGCTCGCCGGCGACGGCGGGCGCCTTTCGCTTTTGTCGCGACGGGCGTCTGGCCCGGACGGATTCGCCTGCGACTACCATGACCGGGTTTCGTTCGCCGCCGCGCTCGGAGCGGCGATCGCCCGCTCCGGCCCGATCGACCTGGCGGTGGCCTGGTTCCACACCCTGAAGATCGAGGCCCCGCGCCTGCTGGCCGAGCAGGTCCAGGGGCGTCTGTTCCAGGTTCTGGGCAGCGCCGCGGCCGACCCCGCCCATCCCTGGCGACTCGAGACGGCGCGGAAGGTCGTCGAAGACCTGCCGGGCTGCGAACTCCGGCAGGTGGTGCTGGGCTTCATGCTCGAGCCGGACGGCTCCCGCTGGCTTACCAATGATGAGATTTCAGGCGGCGTGCTCGAAGCGGTGCGCGCCGACCGCTCCCTGACCATCATCGGCCAGACGCAGCCCTGGTCGGCTAAGCCGTGAGCCGTGCCTCCGCCGCCACTATCAGGTCGTCGCCGCCCTGCGTCACGTCGAAGCGGTCGAAATCCTTATCGTCGGCGGCGCGAACGTCGCCGAACAGGCCCTTGGGGTCCTCGTGGAAATGCAAAAAGGCGCGGGACTTCCGGTAGAAGACGCCACGCTTCTTCTCCGTCAGGCCGGGCAGGGCGCGGACGCGGGCCAGCAGGGGCTCGAGCTGATCCAGCGCGATCTCACCGGCATGTTTCACAGTCGGGCCTCAGGGACGTTCCTTGAAGACACGATAGCCGCGGTGATCGGCGATCTTCAACATCTCGCGGTCGCCGCTGGTGTCGCCATAGGCGGCCTTCAGAGTGAAGTCGGGGCCAAACATCGCGCGCAGGCGGCGCACCTTCTCCGGCCCGCGGCAATTGGGGCCGAGGAACCCGCCGGTCACCCGGTCTTCGGCGTCGAAGGCCAGTTCCGTGGCGATCAGAGCGTCGGCCCCGAGGCCTCGGGCGAAGGGGGCCACGATGATGTCGGGGGAGGCGCTGACGATCACCAGCTTGGCGTGGCGCTGCCGCCAGCGCCGCCAGGTCTGCAGGGCGTCGGGGCGCAGCAGGCTGGGGGCCGCGACCTCGGCGAAGGCGCGGGCCTGGGCTTCCAGCTCGTCGCGAGTGACGTCCTTGAGAAATTCCCGCACCGCGGCCGCCTTGATGCGTCCACGATTGCGATGCGCCAGATACGAGATCGCGGCCGGGACCAGCCGGGTCATTCCCGCGATATAGCGGCCCTGATCGACGCGCCATTTGAGGAATTCGGTGAAACTGTCACGCACGGTGATCGTGCCGTCGAAGTCGAAGGCCACGACGCCCGCGTCTTCGATCTGGTCATCCAGCATCTCGTTCGACGGAGCGCCGCCGCCACGCAAGGATCGTTTCGCCATGGCTCCCCCTCGCGCCGTCTCCGTCGCGTGTCTACCGGGAACAATCGGCGGGCGCAGCACGCACCTTGGGGGGAGGCGTTTCGCGACGCCCGGAGCCGAAGGCTTGTCCCGAACTGGCGCACACCCATCTAGAGATTCGGACGAGCCCGCCATCGGGCGCCCCGTCCGCCAAATATCGCGATGTCCCCCAAAGGCTTGTGATCCTTGGTCGGATCGAGGAATGTCAAGGATTAGACAACCTGCGGCGCGTATCCTGCATCGATGGCGTCAGGAACGCCTCCGGGGACGGACGTCCCGGCCAGTCGGCCGCGCGTCGAGAGAGTGAGAAACGACCATGACCAAGGCCGCCAGCGGAGACTCAAAGAGCACGCTCTACTGCTCATTCTGCGGCAAGAGTCAGCATGAGGTCCGCAAGCTTATCGCGGGCCCTACCGTGTTCATCTGCGATGAGTGCGTAGAACTGTGCATGGATATCATTCGCGAGGAGCACAAGATCTCCTTCGTGAAGTCCAAGGACGGTGTGCCGACTCCGAAGGAGATCCGCGAAGTCCTCGACGATTACGTGATCGGCCAAGATCACGCCAAGAAGGTGCTCGCGGTCGCGGTCCACAATCACTACAAGCGCCTGAACCACGCTTCGAAGAATAACGACGTCGAACTGGGCAAGGCCAACATCCTGCTCATCGGTCCGACCGGCACCGGCAAGACCCTGCTGGCGCAGACGCTCGCCCGAATCATCGACGTGCCCTTCACCGTCGCCGACGCCACGACGCTCACCGAAGCGGGCTACGTCGGCGAGGACGTCGAGAATATCATCCTGAAGCTGCTCCAGGCCGCCGACTACAATGTCGAGCGGGCGCAGCGCGGCATCGTCTACATCGACGAAGTCGACAAGATCAGCCGCAAGTCGGACAACCCCTCCATCACCCGCGACGTTTCGGGTGAAGGCGTGCAGCAGGCCCTGCTGAAGATCATGGAAGGCACCGTCGCCTCCGTGCCGCCGCAGGGCGGGCGCAAGCATCCCCAGCAGGAGTTCCTGCAGGTCGACACCACCAACATCCTGTTCATCTGCGGCGGCGCCTTCGCCGGCCTGGAAAAGATCATCTCGGCCCGCGGCCAGGGCACCTCGATCGGCTTCGGCGCCAAGGTCTCCGATCCCGACGACCGCCGCACCGGCCAGATCTTCCGCCAGGTGGAGCCGGACGACCTGCTGCGCTTTGGCCTGATCCCGGAATTCGTCGGTCGTCTGCCGGTCATCGCGACCCTGGACGACCTGGACGAGCCGGCCCTGGTGAAGATCCTCACCGAGCCGAAGAACGCCTTCGTGAAGCAGTACCAGCGTCTGTTCGACATGGAGAATGTCGGCCTGACCTTCACCGACGACGCGCTGAACGCGGTGGCCCGCAAGGCTATCATCCGCAAGACCGGCGCGCGCGGCCTGCGCTCCATCCTGGAAGGCATCCTGCTCGAGACCATGTACGAGCTGCCGACCTATGACGGCGTCGAGGAAGTGGTGGTCAACGCTGAGGTCGTCGAAGGCCGGGCCCAGCCCCTGGTCATCTACGCCGAGCGTCGGGACAAGGGCGGCGCGGCCTAACCGCCGAGTTTCCAATGCGAACACCAGCGACCGCGGCGCCTCGCCGCGGTTGTTGTCGTTTGAGATCATCGCTCATGCCGAGGCTCTTGCACCTGTTGCGGGGGCGCACCATTTCCTGTGTCTCGCGCGTCACCAATTCCAGACGCATTGTCGCGGACGATCTGGCTCAGCTTGTAGAGGGGGCCAAAGCGTCCACATAAATGACCGACAATTCGCCCAGGCTGGGCGGACGGGCCGACCGACTCAGGCACATCGTCTGGGGGAAACCGGTCGGAATATGGGAAGGGCCCTGCTTTTGAAGGGGGCCTACCAGGAGTAGATGCATATGTCTGAGATCAAGACTCTGCCCATTCTTCCGCTGCGGGACATCGTTGTCTTCCCGCACCAGCCAGTGCCGCTGTTCGTCGGCCGCGAGAAGTCGGTCCGCGCGCTCGAAGAGGCCATGAAGGCCCCCGGCAAGCAGATCCTGCTGGCGACCCAGAAGGACAAGGACGACGATGATCCGTCGCCCGACGCGATCTACGACGTCGGCGTCGTGGCCTCCGTGCTCCAACTGCTGAAGCTGCCCGACGGCACCGTGAAGGTCCTGGTGGAGGGCAAGGCCCGCGCCGGCATCTCGAAATTCACCGACCAGGCCGAGTTCTACGAAGCCGAGGTCGCCTTCATCACCGAAGACGGCGCGGCCTCGACCGAAGCCGAGGCGCTGTCGCGCGCCGTGGTCGAGCAGTTCGAGAACTATGTGAAGCTCAACAAGAAGGTGCCGCCGGAGGCCCTGGCCTCCATGCCGCAGGTCGACTCGCCCGGCGAGCTGGCCGACCGCATCGCCAGCCACCTGTCGGTGAAGATCGCCGAGAAGCAGAACCTGCTGGAGATCTTCAATGTCGTGAAGCGCCTGGAGAAGGTCTACGCCCTGATGGAGGGCGAGATCAGCGTCATGCAGACGGAAAAGAAAATCCGTAACCGCGTGAAGCGCCAGATGGAGAAGACCCAGCGCGAGTACTACCTCAACGAACAGATGAAGGCGATCCAGCGCGAGCTGGGCGAGCAGGACGACAGCCGCGACGAGCTGATCGAACTCGAGAAGCGCATCAAGAAGACCAAGCTCTCCAAGGAGGCCCGCACCAAGGCTGACAGCGAGCTGAAGAAGCTGCGCAACATGAGCCCGATGTCGGCGGAATCCACCGTCGTGCGGAACTATCTCGACTGGCTGCTGTCCATTCCGTGGGGCAAGGCCAAGACAAAGCCGATCGACCTGGTGAAGGCCGAGGCCGTCCTCGAGCATGACCACTACGGCCTGGAGAAGGTCAAGGAACGCATCCTGGAATACCTGGCCGTCCAGGCTCGGACCGGCTCCCTGAAGGGTCCGATCCTCTGCCTGGTGGGCCCCCCCGGCGTGGGCAAGACCTCGCTGGGCAAGTCCATCGCCGAGGCGACCGGCCGCGAGTTCGTGCGCGTGTCCCTGGGGGGGGTGCGTGACGAGGCCGAGATCCGCGGTCACCGCCGCACCTACATCGGTTCGATGCCCGGCAAGGTCATCCAGTCGATGAAGAAGGCCAAGTCGACCAACGCCTTCTTCCTGTTGGACGAGATCGACAAGATGGGCTCCGACTATCGCGGCGACCCGTCCTCGGCCCTGTTGGAGGTGCTGGACCCGGCGCAGAATTCGACCTTCGCCGACCACTATCTCGAGGTCGACTACGACCTGTCGCCGGTGATGTTCGTCACCACGGCCAACAGCCTCAACATGCCCCAGCCCCTGCTGGACCGCATGGAGATCATCCGCATCCCCGGCTACACCGAGGATGAGAAGCTGGAGATCGCCAAGCGGCACCTGCTGCCCAAGCTGACCAAGGACCACGGCCTGACCGCGGTGGAGTTCGTCGTCCCCGACGACACCATTCGCGACCTCATCCGCTACTACACCCGGGAAGCCGGCGTGCGGTCGCTGGAGCGCGAACTGGGCAACCTGGCCCGCAAGACGGTTCGGGACCTGGGCCGCGAAAAGCTGCTGGCCATCACCGTTGATGAAGAGCGGCTGGCCAAGTACGCCGGGGTCAAGAAGTACCGCTACGGCGAGACCGACGCGGAGGATCAGGTCGGGATCATCACCGGCCTGGCCTATACCGAATTTGGCGGCGACATCCTGACCATCGAGGCGGTCAAGATGCCCGGCAAGGGCCGCATGTCCATCACGGGCAACCTGAAGGACGTGATGAAGGAATCCATCTCGGCGGCGAACTCCTACGTCCGCAGCCGGGCGGTGCACTTCGGGATCGAACCGCCGGTCTTCGAGAAGACCGACGTCCATATCCACGTGCCGGACGGGGCCACCCCCAAGGACGGACCGTCGGCCGGCGCGGCCATGGCCACGGCCATCGTCTCGGTGCTGACCGGCATCCCGATCCGCAAGGACATCGCCATGACCGGCGAAGTCACCTTGCGCGGCCGGGTGACGGCCATCGGCGGCCTCAAGGAAAAGCTGCTCGCGGCCCTGCGTTCCGGGGTCAAGACCGTGCTGATCCCTGAGGAGAACATGAAGGACCTGGCCGATGTCCCCGACAGCGTGAAGAACGGGCTGGAGATCATCCCGGTCTCCAACATCGACGAGGTGCTGGCCCGGGCCCTGACCGAGCCGCTTACTCCGATCGAGTGGACGGAACCGGCGACGCCCGCCATTCCGGTCGTCACCGACGACAGCGACCCGGAAGCTGTTCTGACGCACTGAATACCGGATTAACTGCAAATAATCAGGCGGCGCGGGGTATTCCCGCGCCGCCTTCGTTTGACGCCTGCCGCGAGACCGCCATAATCGCGTCACGCGAAGCAGCCTCGCGAACACCGCGGGGGGTCCGCGGACCTATAACGGGCTGGGAGAAACACCAAATGACCAAGGCCGAACTCGTCACGGCGATCGCCGAAAAGGCGGGCCTCAACAAGGCGCAGGCGAAAGACGCGCTGGAAGCCTTTATCGACTCCGTCACCGCTTCCCTGAAGAGCGGCGAAGAAGTCCGGCTCGTCGGTTTCGGCAGCTTCGTGCCGGTCAACCGCGCGGCGGGTACGGCCCGCAATCCGCGCACCGGCGAAACCGTGCAGCGGCCGGCCTCCAAGACCGCGCGCTTCCGGGTCGGCGAAGGCCTGAAGAGCTCGCTGAACTAAGCGCGGCTCAGACTCTAGAGTTATTCCGAAGGGGCGGTCGCCGGGGAGGTGGCCGCCCTTTTGATATGGGGGTTTCTGCGCGCCGGGGAGGGCGCTAAGAACCGGCCTTCAAGGACGCGGCAGGGTTAAGTGGAAGCCGGTTAACCCGCCGACGCTCCAAGTCTTCAAGGGCGGCTAGCTCAGCTGGTCAGAGCACCTGGTTTACACCCAGGGGGTCGGGGGTTCGAACCCCTCGCCGCCCACCATCCTGCTTCGCGCTGTCGCGCTTCGCAGGACAAGTCCTCCCCTAGAGTTCGAAGCAGGGCGTTCCCGGATGAGACCAAGGCCGCGGCCTCTGAGCGGTATCTGAGACAGGGTTCCGGCCATGCCTTCGCGAACAAGCGGCTCTGATAGAGGACAGCTCTCCTTTCGCAGGCTATTGACCCTCGATGCTCTACCGCCCCCTTGGCAAGACCAGCCTGACCGTTTCGGAGATCGGCCTTGGCTGTGCGAGTTGGTGGGGCCAGATGGCGTTCGATGAGCGTCAGGCCATCGCCCTGGTCCATGCCGCCCTTGAGCGGGGTGTGACCTTCTTCGACACCGGCGCGAGCTATTCCAACGGGAACGCCGAACCCAGGCTGGGCCGGGCCCTGCGCGGGCGCGATCTCTCGGGCCTGGTGATCGCCACCAAGGCCGGCACGCGCCACGACGGCCGCCGTATCGTGCGCGACATGTCTCCGGGCGCCATCGAGGCCAGCGTGATGCAGAGTCTGGCCAACCTGGGGCTGGAACGCCTGCCCCTGCTGCAACTGCACGGTCCCGCCATCGTCGACCTGACCGCTCAGCTGCTGAGCACCCTGGAGCGGCTGAAGACGCGAGGCCTTGTCCAGGCCCTCGGGGTGAACAGTTTTGATCCCGCGGTCATCGACCACGTCGCGGGCCTGCCCCAGTTCGACGTCGTGATGGTGGACTACAATGTCCTGCGGCCGGAACGTGGCCCGCTCATCGCGCGGGCGGCGGCGGCGGGGAAGGGGGTGCTGGCGGGCATGCCTCTGGCCATGGGCCACACTGGCGGCCAGGTCCTGAAGCTAAGGGCGCCGCGGGACATCTGGTACGCCCTGCGTGCGCTGAAGAACCACCGCGCCGAAGTGCTGGCCGGCCGGCGTTTCGCCTTCCTGCACCAACAGGCGGGTGTCAGCGGTGCGCAGGCCGCCCTTGCCTATGTCCTGGCCAATCGCGATGTCGCCTGCGCGGTCATGGGCACGACCCGCATGGCCCATCTGCTGGAGAACCTCGACGCGTCTGGCCGCGCGCTGGCGCCCGAGCTGGCGGCCGCGATCGCCGAGGCGCAAAGCGCCGGGACGTGACGTCGGGGCGCCCTTTCGCCGAACGCCAAGAGGCGTAGTCTGCCTGCAAGAACAACGACAAATCAGGGCAGGACACGATGGCGAAGCTCGATCTGAGTGCGCTCGACCAGGCGCTGGAGGCGGCGCACCAGCCGGCTCTGGCCGCCGCCCTGGTCCAGATGACCGGCGATCTGCACTGGCTGCGCAGGGAGTGGGCGCCCACCTACACCCCACTGTCGCGCGGCGAGACCGGTGTGCCCGAGGCCGAGCAGGCCAAGTTCCGAAGCCAGGCCAAGGCCGCCATTCTCGACTGGGTGGCCAAGGGCTCACCGGCGCCTATCACCCCCGACCCCGCCGCTCTACGCCGGATGATGAGCTTTGTGGCCGGGGCCGACATCCCCGAGAACTATGCCGATTTCCTGAATGACGAGCTGGCCATCGGCGGCCAGTCCAGCAAGGATCCGCAGTGGGACACGCCCCTCCTGAAGGAGGCCGCGCGGCGCATGCATGTGCTGGTTATCGGCGCCGGCATGTCGGGCCTGCTGACCGGCATCCGCCTGACCCAGGCCGGGGTCGATTTCGAGATCGTCGACAAGAACGCCGATGTCGGCGGCACCTGGCTGGAGAACACCTATCCGGGCTGCCGGGTCGACAGCTCCAACCACATCTACTCGTATTCCTTCGAGCCCAACCACAACTGGCCTCAGCACTTCTCAACCCAGCCGGTGCTGCTGGATTACTTCCGGGGCGTCGCCAACCGCTACGATTTGCGCAAGAAGATCCGCTTCGAGACCAGCGTCGAGGAGATGGTCTGGGACGAGGCCCGCGCGGTCTGGAAGGTGACCCTGAAGACCGCCACGGGGACCGAGCAGGTGATCGCCAACGCCGTGATCACCGCCGTGGGTCAGCTGAACCGCCCGCGCCTGCCCGAGGTGAAGGGCCGCGAGCGCTTCAAGGGGGCGGCCTTCCACTCCGCCCAGTGGCGCCATGACGTCGATCTGACAGGCAAGCGGGTGGCGGTGATCGGCACCGGCGCCAGCGCCTTCCAGTTCGTGCCGGAGATCGCGGGCAAGGTGGCCAGCCTGACCATCTTCCAGCGCACCCCGCCCTGGGGTTTCCCCACCGCCCACTATCATGAGGATGTGCCGGCCGGGATGAACTGGCTGCTGGAGCACATTCCCAACTACGACAAGTGGTACCGCTTCTTCCTGTTCTGGATGGTCACTGACGGCTTGCTGGACGGGGTGCGGGCCGACCCGGCCTGGCAAGGCGACGAGACCGCCGTCAGCGCGGCCAACGCCATGTTCCGGGCCATGGTGGCCGAAGCCCTGCGGATGCAGGCCGGCGACCGCCCCGACCTGGCCGAGAAGGTGATCCCCACCTATCCGATCGGCGGCAAGCGGGCGCTGCTGGACAACGGTGTCTGGATCGCCGCGCTCAAGCGCCCGAATGTGGAGCTGGTGACCGACGCCATCACTGAGATCACCGACACCGGCATCCTCACCGCCGATGGCTCGGCGCGGGACTTCGACGTGATCATCTACGGCACCGGCTTCCACGCCAGCCGCTTCCTCTATCCGATGAAGATCAAGGGGCGCGGCGGGGCCGACCTGCACGATACCTGGGACGGGGACGCCCGCGCCTATCTGGGCATGACCACCCCGGGTTTCCCCAACCTGTTCATGATCTATGGGCCCAACACCAATATCGTCGTCAACGGCTCCATCATCTTCTTCTCCGAGTGCAGCGTCCGCTACATCCTGGGCTGCCTGGAGCTGCTGGCCGAGACAGGAGCGCGAGCGATGGAGCCCAAGCCCGAGGTGCACGACGCCTTCAACATCAAGGTGGACGAGGGCAATAAGCTGATGGCCTGGGGCGCGCCGCAGGTGACCAGCTGGTACAAGAACGAGAAGGGCCGGGTCAGCCAGAACTGGCCCTTTGCCTTGGTAGACTATTGGCGCGCCACCCTGGCGCCAGATCCGCAGGACTTCGTGCTCTCCAAGGAACGCGAGATGGCGGGGTAGGGGGTTGCGGGCCTATACGGGGACGACGTGTTCGTTCCCGTGAGGTCCCATGCCGCTCAAGCTCCACACCATCATCTGCAGCACTCGCCCGACCCGGCTGGGCCCGAAGATCGCCGAATGGTTCGACGCGATCGCCCAAGGCCATGAGAGTTTCGACGCCGAACTGGTGGACCTAGCCAGCTTCAACCTGCCCGTCTTCGATGAGCCGAAGCATCCGCGCCTGCGCGACTATTCGCACGACCACACCAAGGCCTGGAGCGCGAGCGTCGAGGCGGCCGACGCCTTTGTCTTCGTGACGCCGGAGTACAATTACGGCCCGCCGCCGGCCTTCACCAATGCGGTGAACTACCTCGTGCACGAGTGGGCCTATAAGCCCGCCGCCTTCGTCAGCTACGGCGGCGCGTCGGGCGGCCTGCGCGCGGTGCAGATGGAGAAGCTGCTGCTCACCAGCGTGAAGGTCATGCCCATCCCCGAGGCCGTGGCCCTGCCGATGTTCAGCCAGCACCTGTCCGAAGCGGGCTTCAAGCCGCCGGAGCTGCAGGACAAGGCCGCCGGCGCCATGCTCACCGAACTGGCCCGCTGGGCCGCCGCGCTGAAGACCCTGCGCTCCCCAAGCTAGACCATTGCCAGGCGTCCTTCGGCGTTGTTCAACTATGTGTTGAGCCAGGGAGGGCGTCATGACTCAGGGTGTGGTGACGGTGCAGGGCTTGCGGCTGCGGGATGGGCCGGACGGCACGGTCGTTCCGCCCAGCCTGGACAAGGGCCTCGGTGTCGAAATGTTCGAGTCCAAGGCGGGCTGGACGCGGATCACCACCCTGAAGGCGCCGATCCGCAGCGGCTGGGTGTCGAGCCAGTTCCTCAGCCCGGCGGTCGCGGTCGCAACCCCGGCCCCGCCCGCGCTCGCGCCGCCGCCCATGCCCGATGACCCAGATCATCCGGTGACCGTCTCGGGGGGCAAGGCGATCACCCCGGACGGACGGGCCTTCGCCTCGGTCTACAAGGGCGGCTTCTACACCACGGGCCGAACCTCACTGGCCGGGTGGCTGGCGGGCAACCCGCCCCCGGCCGCCCTGAAGCCGTCGGCCGTGCGGGTGGTGCGCGCCATCTCGGCCAATGAGGGTCTGCTGGAGGCCGTCAACTCCTACGACAATAGCTACATGTCGATCGGCCTCTTCCAGTGGACCTGCGGTCCAGCCGGGGATGCGGGCGAACTTCCGGCCTTGCTGGCGGCCTTGAAGCGGACTTGGCCCGCCGCCTTCCAGGACTGCTTCGGCCGCTACGGTCTGGATGTGCAGACCGCCAGCGCCACGGCCACCACAGGCTATCTGGTGCTGAACGGCGTGATTCTGAACACCGCCGCGCGGAAGCTGCAACTGCGCGGCGCGGTTTGGGCCTACCGGTTCTGGCGCGCGGGGCACCACCACGACATGCGGGCCTGCCAGCTCAGCTTCGCCGCTGGGCGCTTGGCGAAGTTCCTGGACGCCAAGGCGGCCGGCGTGGCGGTCCGGCGCTGGTTCACCTCCGAGCAGGGGGTGGCCCTGGTGCTGGATGAGCACGTCAATCGCCCGGGACACGTGCCCGGCACCCTGGCCGCCGCCATCACCAAGATCGGCGCCACCGGTCCAACCAACTGGAAGACCGCCGACGAGGCGCGGCTGATCACCGCCTATGTCCTGGCCCGCAAGGCCACGAACATGACTCATCCGATTCTCCGGGCCGAGCGCATCGCAGACGCCGTCAATCAGGGGACACTGTCGGACGATCGTGGCTCGTTCGTGATCTGACGCCGTCTGGCGGCTGTGACGACTTGGCTCTAGCCTCCTGAGTCGAACAGGCGATTCAACAAGCGGAGCGACCCCATGGCGTACAAGTTCGAGATCTCGAAGGACAAGGCTGGCGAATTCCGGGTGAAATTCAAGGCGCCCAACGGCGAGGTCATGTTCTCTACCGAGGGCTACTCTTCGAAGGCCTCGGCGAAGAACGCCATCGAATCCATGAAGAAGAACGGCCCTGACGCCGAAACCGACGACACCACCGACTGATCCCAGCCCCGCCGTTGGGCGTCGGAGGGGATTATTCACAGGGTGAAGTGCGACTAATCGAACTCGCCCGTTGACACGATTCCGGTCGGGACCTATCAGACGCCCCTCGCGGGCCCACACGGCCCACATGCGGATGTAGCTCAGTTGGTTAGAGCGCCGGCCTGTCACGCCGGAGGTCGCGGGTTCGAGTCCCGTCATTCGCGCCACTTCTTCCCGACATCGATGATCTGCCGGCAGGCCGCTATGTTGCGCGTCTTCGCGCGACGCATCGGTGCGTCTGTTGGGCGCACCTGAGAGGCATTCGCATCTCGAACATCGGTCTTTTTCGCGGGTGCGGCGCCAGCGTCATTGAGCCGTTTGAATCGGTTCCATTCGTGGTCTAGAAGGGCGCGACTCCTTCGAGGATTCCATGAACGCGTTCCTTCTTCAGTACCTCCCCATCGTGATCTTCCTAGGGATCGCGGCGGTTCTGGGGGTCGTCTTCATCCTCGCCTCGGCGGTTCTCGCCCCCAAGGCGCCGGACCCCGAAAAGCTCTCGTCCTACGAGTGCGGCTTCAACGCCTTCGACGATGCGCGCATGAAGTTCGACGTCAGGTTCTACCTGGTCTCGATCCTGTTCATCATCTTCGACCTCGAGGTGGCCTTCCTGTTCCCCTGGGCGGTCTCGCTCATGAACCTGCCGCAGGACGTGGCCCAGTTCTCCTTCTGGTCGATGATGTCCTTCCTGGGCGTGCTGACCGTCGGCTTCATCTACGAATGGAAGAAGGGCGCCCTGGAATGGGAGTGATCGTTCCCGCGGGTTCCGCCCCCGCGCTCTCGGCCGGTCGCTCGACCGTCGAGGGCTACAACCCCAAGCTCCACGACCCCTTCTTCGACGGCGTCTCCAGTGAGCTCGCCGACAAGGGCTTCATCACCGCCGCCGCCGACGACCTGATCACCTGGGCGCGCACCGGTTCGCTGATGTGGATGACCTTCGGCCTGGCCTGCTGCGCCGTCGAGATGATGCACGCCTCGATGCCGCGCTACGACCTGGAGCGCTACGGCTTCGCGCCGCGCGCCAGCCCGCGGCAGTCCGACGTGATGATCGTCGCTGGCACCCTCTGCAACAAGATGGCTCCCGCCCTGCGCAAGGTCTACGACCAGATGCCGGAGCCGCGCTACGTCATCTCCATGGGCTCGTGCGCCAACGGCGGCGGCTACTACTATTTCAGCTACTCCGTGGTGCGCGGCTGCGACCGGATCGTGCCGGTGGACATCTACGTCCCCGGCTGCCCGCCGACGGCTGAGGCCCTGGTCTATGGTGTGCTGCAGCTGCAGAAGAAGATCCGCCGCACCGGGACCATCGAGCGATGAGCTGGCCGGTGGAGATCTCCACGCTTGAAAGCCTGGGCCAGCAACTGGTCGCCGACAGCGCCGGCGCCGTGGCCGGCTATTCGTTGGCTTTCGGGGAATTGACCCTGACGGCTCCGGTCGGCCGCGTCGTCCAGGCCCTGACCCTGATGCGCGACAAGTTCGGCTTCGCCCAGCTGATCGACCTCTGCGGTGTCGACTACCCGGAGCGCCCGCAGCGTTTCGACGTGGTCTATCACCTGCTGTCGCTTACGAAGAACCAGCGCCTGCGCCTGAAGGTGCAGACCGACGAGGACACCGCTGTTCCCACGGTCACCGGGGTCTACCCCTGCGCCGACTGGTATGAGCGCGAGGCCTTCGACATGTATGGGATCTTCTTCGAGGGGCATCCCGACCTGCGCCGCATCCTCACCGACTACGGTTTCCACGGGCATCCGCTGCGCAAGGACTTCCCGATGACCGGCTATGTCGAGCTGCGCTACGACGACGAACTGAAGCGCGTGGTCTATGAGCCCGTGAAGTCCGTCGAGTTCCGCAACTGGGACTTCCTCTCACCGTGGGAAGGCGCCGACTATGTCCTGCCCGGTGATGAGAAGTCGCCCGGGACCGGTGGCCCGCATCCGGGAGCTCCGAAGTAGATGGCCGACGACGCATCCCTGACCACGCTCTCGGAAAACGAGATTCCGGTCCGCAAATTCAACATCAACTTCGGCCCGCAGCACCCCGCGGCCCACGGCGTTCTGCGCCTGGTCCTGGAGCTGGACGGCGAGGTCGTGGAGCGGGTCGACCCGCACATCGGCCTGCTGCATCGCGGCACCGAGAAGCTGATGGAGTACCGCACCTACCTCCAGAATATCCCGTACTTCGACCGCCTCGACTACGTGGCGCCGATGAACCAGGAACACGCCTTCTGCCTGGCCATTGAGAAGCTCCTGGACCTTGAGGTTCCGATTCGCGGCCAGCTGATCCGGGTGATGTATTCCGAGATTGGCCGCGTCCTGAACCACCTGCTGAACGTCACGACCCAGGCCATGGACGTCGGCGCGCTCACTCCGCCTCTCTGGGGCTTCGAGGAGCGCGAGAAGCTGATGGTCTTCTATGAGCGGGCCTGCGGCGCGCGGCTGCACGCCAACTACTTCCGCCCCGGCGGCGTCCACCAGGATCTGCCCGAGGCGCTGATCAACGACATCGACGACTGGGCCGCGGCCTTCGCCCGTCCGGTCAACGACATCGACAAGCTGATCACCGGCAATCGCATATTCAAGCAGCGCAACGTCGATATCGGCGTGGTGACGCGCCAGGAGGCCATCGACTGGGGCTTCTCCGGCGTCATGGTGCGCGGCTCCGGCATCGCCTGGGACCTGCGCCGCAGCCAGCCCTACGAGTGCTACGACGAGATGGACTTCGAGATTCCGCTCGGGCTGAACGGTGACTGCTATGACCGCTATCTCTGCCGCATGCAGGAGATGCGTGAATCCACCAAGATCATCCGCCAGTGCGTTGATCGCCTTCGCAAAACCCCCGGCCCGGTCCTGACCGAGGACAACAAGGTCTCGCCGCCGCGTCGGGGTGAGATGAAGCGCTCGATGGAAGCGCTGATCCACCACTTCAAGCTCTATACCGAGGGCTTCCGTACTCCGGAAGGCGAGGTCTACGCGGCCGTCGAGGCGCCCAAGGGCGAGTTCGGCGTCTTCCTGGTGAGCGACGGCGGCAACAAGCCCTATCGCTGCAAGATCCGCGCGCCGGGCTATCCGCACCTGGCGGCCATGGACTGGATGGCCAAGGGCCACATGCTGGCCGACGTCTCAGCGATCATCGGGTCGCTGGACATCGTGTTCGGGGAGGTGGACCGGTGAGCGCGCCCGCCTGCATTTCGACCTTCGACGTCGTGGACGGCCAATTCGAAGCCTATAACAGCCAGAACCTCTCGGCCTTCTGCGCCTACTACGCCGACAATGCGGTGCTGGCCGATTTCAATGGCGCGATCACCGCCGACGGGATCGACGCCATCCGCACACGGCATGAGAAGCTGTTCTCCGACTTCCCGCAGAACAAGGCCGAGTTGCTGGCCCGGGTGGTCATCGGCTCGCGCGTCATCGACCACGAACGGGTCGCCCGCACGCCCGGCGGCGACACCTTCGAGGTCGCGGCCATCTACACCATCTCGGACGCCAAGATCGTCCGGGTCGACTTCGTGAAGTGAGGCTCTGATCGTGAGCGTTCGACGCCTTTCCGCAGATCAACCCGCCAGCTTCGCCTTCTCGGCCGAGACGATGAAGCAGGTTCAGTGGTGGATCTCCAAATACCCGGACGGCCGCCAGCAGTCGGCGGTGATCCCGGTCCTGTGGCTGGTGCAGAAGCAGGAGGGCTGGGTGTCGGAGCCCGCCATCCGCGCCGTCGCCGAGCTGCTGAAGATGGCCACCATCCGGGTCTACGAGGTCGCCACCTTCTATACGATGTTCATGCTGGAGCCGGTGGGAACGATGGCCCTGGTGCAGGTGTGCGGCACCACGGCCTGTCAGTCGCGCGGCTCCGAGGCCCTGCTTGAGGTCTGCCGCAAGCGCTTTGGCCCAGACAGCCACCGCTCGGCGGACGGCAAGTTTTACTGGCAGGAAGTCGAGTGCCTTGGCGCCTGCTCCAACGCGCCCATGGCGGCCATCAACGACCGCTATTACGAGGACCTCACCGTCGAGGGCTTCGAAAAGCTTCTGGACGCCTTCGCCGCCGGCCAGACGCCGCCGGCCGGCTCCGAGATCGGCCGTCAGGGCAGCGCCGTCCTGGGCGGCAACAGCACGCTGAACGACCCCAAGCTCTATGACGGGTCGGCCGCCAAGCCGATCAAGTCGCTGCCGAACGCCGCCCCCAAGGGTAAGGCCAAGGCGCCTGTCGCATGACAGAGGCCGAGGTCGCCAAGCGCCGGTTCACGGTCATGGTCGCGGTCTCCGCGGCCAGCGTCTTCGTGGCCATCGCGGCGATCGTCTGCGCCTTTCGGTTCAGCCAATCCTGGCTGCTGGTCGTCTTTGGGGTCGCGCTGCTGATCGGGTTCGGCGCGCAAATCTGGTTCATCGCGGGCTCGCCGCCCGCGAAAAAGGGAGTGTAGGGGGTCTTGGTCGGCATCCTGGAAGACAAGGACCGCATCTTCACCAACATCTACGGGCTCCAAGACTGGGGCCTGGAAGGTGCGAAGGCGCGCGGCTGCTGGAACGCGACCCGCGAGATGCTGGGTCAGAGCCACGAATGGGTCTGCGAGCAGATCCGTGAGTCCGGCCTGCGGGGCCGGGGAGGCGGGGGCTTTGTCACCGGCTTCAAGTGGACCCTGATGCCGCAGCAGCTCAGCGAGCGGCCCCACTATCTGGTGGTCAACGCCGATGAGTCCGAGCCCGGCGCCTGCAAGGACCGCGAGATCATCCGCAATGATCCGCACCTACTGATCGAAGGCTGCATGATCGCCAGCTACGCGATCCGCGCCCACACTGCCTACATCTATATCCGAGGCGAATACGTCGCCGAACGCGAGCGTTTGGAAGCCGCCATCAAGCAGGCCTATGCGGCCAAGCTGATCGGCAAGGACAACGTCAACGGCTGGGACTTCGACCTCCACGTCACCCATGGGGGCGGCGCCTATATCTGCGGCGACGAGACCGCGCTGATGGAGAGCCTGGAGGGCAAGAAGGGCCAGCCGCGCCTGAAGCCGCCGTTCCCGGCCGGCGCCGGCATCTATGGCTGCCCCACCACCATCAACAACGTCGAGTCCATCGCTGTCGTCGGCACGATCCTGCGCCGTGGCGCCGGCTGGTTCTCGAGCTTCGGCCGACCCAAGAACGCCGGCACCAAGCTGATGGCGGCCTCGGGTCACGTGAACAAGCCGAGCGTGGTCGAAGAGGCCATGTCCATCCCCATGCGCCAGCTGATCGAGGATCACTTCGGCGGCGTACGCGGCGGTTGGGGCAAGCTCAAGGCGGTGATCCCGGGCGGGGTCTCCATGCCGATGATCACCCGTGAACAGGCCGAGACCGTCCTGATGGACTTCGACGACCTGCCCCGCGTGCAGTCGCGCCTGGGCACGGCCACCATGATCCTCTTCGACGAGGACACCGATCTGGTCCGCGTGATCGCCCGGGTCTCGCGCTTCTTCAAGCATGAGAGCTGCGGCCAGTGCACGCCGTGCCGCGAAGGCACCGGCTGGATGTGGCGGGTGATGGAACGCATGGTCACCGGCGAGGCCGAGATGCGCGAGATCGACATGCTGCTCGACGTCGCCTCCCAGGTCGAGGGCCACACCATCTGCGGCCTCGGCGACGCCGCGGCCTGGCCGATCCAGGGGCTGTTCCGCAACTTCCGCCACGAGGTGGAGGATCGGATCACCAGCTATCGCGCGGGCAAGCCGCATGTTCAGGGCGCCGCCCTGGTGGCGGCGGAGTAGTCGTATGCCTAAAGCCAAGGTCAACGGCGTCGAGGTCGAGTTCGAGCCCGGCATGACGGTTCTGCAGGTGGCGGAACTGGCCGGGGAAGAGATCCCGCGTTTCTGCTATCACGAGCGCCTGAGCATCGCCGGCAACTGCCGCATGTGCCTGGTGGAGGTGAAGCCCGGCCCGCCCAAGCCGCAGGCGTCCTGCGCCCTGCCGGCCTCCGACGGCCAGGAAATCATCACCAACTCGCCGATGGTCAAGAAGGCCCGCGAAGGGGTGATGGAGTTCCTGCTCATCAACCACCCGCTGGATTGCCCGATCTGCGACCAGGGCGGCGAGTGCGATCTGCAGGACCAGGCCATGGGCTATGGCCGCGACGACAGCCGTTATGGCGAGAACAAGCGCGCGGTCGAAGAGAAGTTCATGGGGCCGTTGATCAAGACGGTCATGACCCGCTGCATCCAGTGCACCCGCTGCGTCCGCTTCATCACCGAAGTGGCCGGCGTGCCGGACATCGGTCTCATCTCCCGCGGCGAAGACGTTGAAATCACGACCTATCTCGACAAGGCCGTGGCCAGCGAACTGTCGGCCAACGTCATCGACCTCTGCCCGGTCGGCGCCCTGACCTCCAAGCCCTACGCCTTCAACGCGCGCCCCTGGGAGCTGAAGAAGACCGAGAGCGTCGACGTGATGGACGCCCTCGGCTGCTCGATCCGCGTCGACAGCCGGGGCCCCGCGGTCCTGCGCGTCCTGCCGCGCCTGAACGAGGACATCAACGAGGAGTGGATCAGCGACAAGACCCGCTACGCTGTGGACGGTCTGTCCCGCCAGCGCCTCGACAAGCCCTATGTCCGTGAAGCCGGCAAGTTGCGTCCGGCCACCTGGGCCGAGGCGCTGAGCCTAGTGGCCTCCAAGCTGAAGGCCGCCAGCCCCGACCGCATCGGCGTCATCGCCGGCGACCTGCAGGACGCGGAGTCCATGAAGGCCGCCAAGGACCTGTTCGGCTCCCTGGGCGTCACCAGCCTGGACTGTCGTCAGGACGGAATGGCCCTGGGCGCAGGGACCCGCGAGACTTGGCTGTTCAACTCCACCATCGCCGGCGTCGAAAACGCCGACATGATCCTCTTCGTGGGGACCAATCCCCGCACCGAGGCGCCCGTCCTCAACACCCGGTTCCGCAAGCGCTGGGTCGCCGGCGCCCTGGAAGTCGGCGTCATCGGCGAACAGGCCGACCTGACCTTTGGCTACGAATACCTCGGCGCGGGCGCCGCCAGCCTGTCGGGGCTGGCCAAGTCCAAGTCCGACTTCGTCAAGCGCCTGAAGGACGCCAAGAACCCGGCCATCATCATCGGAGCCGGAGCCCTGGGCCGGGCCGACGGCGGAGCCATCGCCAAGGCGGCGGCCGATGTGGCCAAGGCCTTTGGCATGACCTGGAACGTGCTGCACACCGCCGCCAGCCGTGTCGGCGGCCTGGACCTCGGCTTCATCCCGGGCGAGGGCGGCAAGACCGCCGCCGAGATGGCGTCCAAAGGCGCCCTCGACGTGCTGTTCCTGATGGGCGCCGACGAGATCGACGTCACCGCCAGCGACGCCTTCACCATCTATATGGGCACGCACGGCGACGCCGGCGCGCACAAGGCCGACGTGATCCTGCCCGGCGCGGCCTACACCGAGAAGGACGGCCTCTATGTGAACACCGAGGGCCGGGTCCAGCTGGGCCAGCGCGCGGTGTTCCCGAAGGGGGAGGGGCGTGAAGACTGGTCCATCCTGCGGGCGCTGTCGGACCGCCTGGGCGCGACCCTGCCCTACGACACCCTGGCCCAGTTGCGCGCCAAGCTGTTCGCCGACCACCCGACCTTCGGGCGGATCGACTACGCCCCGGGCGCGGCGGCCTCGGCCATTGACCTTTCGGGGATCGCGGCGGCCGGGACGGCTACCGACGCGCCGCTCGTCAGCGGGGTGCGCGCCTTCCACCTGACCAACCCCATCGCCCGCGCCAGCGTGACGATGGCCGAGTGCGCGGCCGTGGCGGCCGACGCCTCCAAGATCGCGGCGGAGTAGGGGATGGATCCGACCATCAATTTCTGGGCCACCGAGCTCGGCTGGACCCTGATCACGGTCGGCAAGATCATGCTGATCGTGCTGCCCCTGCTGGTCTGCCTGGCCTTCTTCATGTTGGCCGACCGCAAGATCTGGGCGGGTGTCCAGATGCGCAAGGGTCCCAACGTGGTGGGTCCCTTCGGCCTGCTGCAGTCCTTCGCCGACCTGATCAAGTTCGTGCTCAAGGAACTGGTCATCCCGGACGGCGCCGACAAGACGGTGTTCCTGTTGGCCCCGGTGCTGACCTTCCTGCTGTCCCTGGTGGGCTGGGCGGTGATCCCGTTCGCGCCGGGCTGGGTGCTGTCCAACATCAATGTCGGCGTGCTGTACCTGTTCGCCATCAGCTCGCTGGGCGTCTACGGCATCATCATGGGCGGCTGGGCCTCCAACTCGAAGTACCCCTTCCTGGGCGCCCTTCGCTCCGCCGCGCAGATGGTCTCCTATGAGGTCTCCATCGGCCTGGTGATCATCACGGTGATCCTGCTGAGCGGCAGCATGAACCTGACCACAATCGTCGAGAAACAGGCCGGCGGGTTCTGGAACTGGAACTTCCTTGGCGGCGGCCTGCACAACTGGCCCATCGCGATCGTCATGTTCGGCATGGCGGTGATCTTCTTCATCTCGGCCCTGGCCGAAACCAACCGCCCCCCCTTCGACCTGCCCGAGGCCGAGTCCGAGCTCGTGGCTGGTTACCAGGTGGAATATTCCTCCAGCCCGTTCCTGCTCTTCATGATCGGCGAGCTGGTGAACATCGTGCTGATGTGCTCGCTGATCACGGTGCTGTTCTTCGGCGGGTGGCAGGCGCCCATCGACTTCGCCTTTGTCCACCAGTGGGGAGACATGGCGCAGGGCTTCTACGGCCTGATGTGGTTCTTCCTGAAGACCTGCTTCTTCTTCTTCCTGATCGCCATGGCCAAGGCCATCGTGCCTCGCTACCGCTACGACCAGCTCATGCGCCTGGGCTGGAAGGTCTTCTTGCCCACCGCCGGTGTCGCTGTGGTCCTGGTGGCGGCCTGGCGCGTCTTCGGGCCCACCGCGGCATGAGGATCCTGGTCGTCATCTCCAGCATGATGCTCTGCGCCGCCTGCGCCAGCGGCGTCACGCCTGATGGCGGCGTGGCGAGCTATGACGCCCTCAAGAAGGCGCGCGATGTGTGCCTGGCCAAGGGCGGCGACCTGCAGCTGGCGAAGGAAGGTGATCCCCAGTCCATCACCGCCTACGTCTGCAAACGAAAGTGACCGCGATATGATGCAGCGTATTACCCAGGCCGTGAAAGGCGCGGCCCTGATGGACTTCGTCGGCGCCTTCGGCATGGCCATGAAGTACATGGTCCGCCCCAAGGCCACAGTGCTTTATCCGCACGAACGCGGGCCGCAGTCGCCCCGCTTCCGGGGCGAGCATGCCCTGCGTCGCTATCCGAGCGGCGAAGAGCGCTGCATCGCCTGCAAGCTGTGCGAGGCCATCTGCCCGGCCCAGGCGATCACCATTGAGGCCGAGCCTCGTGAGGACGGCAGCCGCCGCACGACCCGCTACGACATCGACATGGTCAAGTGCATCTATTGCGGCCTGTGCCAGGAGGCCTGCCCGGTCGACGCCATCGTCGAAGGCCCGAACATCGAGTTCGCCGTGGAGACCCGCGAAGAGCTCTACTACGACAAGGAACGCCTGCTCGATAACGGGGATCGTTGGGAGCGGCAGATCGCGAAGAATCTGGAACTGGACGCGCCCTACCGGTAAGACCCGGGCGCGATTCCGAAAGCTAATCACCGCGTCGCCGTCAGGCGCCGGTCACTGAAATTGAGGGGCTGAGAAGAGCCGTCATGGCCGTTCACGCGATCGCATTCTATCTGCTGGCGACGGTGACCCTGGTCGCCGGTGTCTGCGTGGTTTCGGCCCGCAGCCCGGTGCACTCGGTGTTGTTCCTCATCCTGGCCTTCTTCTCCGCCGCGGGCCTGTTCGTGATGCTGGGGGCCGAGTTCCTCGCCATGCTCCTGGTGGTCGTCTATGTCGGCGCGGTCGCGGTGCTGTTCCTCTTCGTCGTCATGATGCTGGATGTCGACTTTGCCTCGCTGCGGCAGGGCTTCGCCCGCTACATGCCCCTTGGCGCGGGTGTCGCCGGCATCCTGGCCTTCGAGATGATCCTGGTCTCCACCGCCGTCTCGACGGGCGGTGCGGCGCGGCTCAACGACACGCCGCAGGCCTCGGACGCGGATATCTCCAACGCCGAGACCATCGGGCGGGTGCTCTACACCGACTACATCTACTTCTTCCAGGCGGCGGGTCTGGTGCTGCTGGTGGCCATGATCGGCGCCATCGTATTGACCCTGCGCCATAAGCCCGGCGTGCGCCGGCAGGTGATCGCCGACCAGGTGGCGCGCGGGCCGAAGACCGGCATGCGGGTCATTTCCATCAAACCCGGCGCGGGGATCGACGAATGAGCATCGGGCTCGCCCACTACCTGGCGGTCGCCGCGATCCTGTTCACCATCGGGGTGTTCGGGATCTTCGTGAACCGCAAGAACATCATCGTCATCCTGATGTCGATCGAGCTCATCCTGCTCGCGGTGAACATCAACCTGGTGGCCTTCTCGGTCTATCTGCACAACGTGACGGGGCAGATCTTCGCCATGTTCGTGCTGACCGTCGCCGCGGCCGAGGCCGCGGTCGGCCTGGCCATCCTGGTGACCTTCTTCCGCAACCGCGGCGACATCGCCGTGGACGACGTTTCCGTGATGAAGGGTTGAGGACCCGAACATGACTCCTCAGCTTCTTGTCACCATCGGCGTCTTCGCGCCCTTGATCGCCGCCTTGATCGCCGGCCTGTCGGGCCGCCGCATCGGCAACCTGGCCTCGCAGGCCATCACCACGGGCGCGCTGTTCCTCTCCTGCGCCATCGCCTGGACCGCCTTCCATGGGGTGATCTGGGGCGACTGGCCGGCCAAGTTCACTGTCCACCTGCTGCCCTTCATCAATATCGGCGACTTCCAGTCAAACTGGTCGATCCGCATCGACACCCTGTCGGCCGTCATGCTCGTGGTGGTGACCAGCGTCTCCTCGCTCGTCCACCTCTACTCCTGGGGTTACATGGCCGAGGACCCGTCCAAGCCGCGGTTCTTCGCCTATCTGTCGCTGTTTACCTTCGCCATGCTGGCGCTGGTCACCGCCGCTGACTTCATGCAGCTGTTCTTCGGCTGGGAAGGGGTGGGCCTGGCGTCCTACCTGCTGATCGGCTTCTGGTTCCACAAGCCGACGGCCAACGCAGCCTCCATCAAGGCCTTCGTGGTCAACCGCGTGGGGGACTTCGGTTTCGCGCTCGGCATCATGACCGTCTTCTGGATGTTCGGCACGATCCAGTTCGCCGAGATTTTCCCGCGGGTGACCGAGTTCGCCACCACGGGCTGGTTCTTCGCCGGCCACTGGTTCCATGCTGTGGACCTCGCCTGCGCCCTGCTGTTCGTGGGCGCCATGGGCAAGTCGGCGCAGTTCTTCCTGCACACCTGGCTGCCGGACGCCATGGAGGGCCCGACCCCGGTCTCGGCCCTGATCCACGCCGCCACCATGGTGACGGCCGGCGTCTACATGGTCTGCCTGCTGTCGCCGATGTTCGAATACGCCCCGGTGACCAAGCAGATCGTCACCCTGGTGGGCGCCATCACCGCCCTGTTTGCAGCTACGGTTGGCCTGGCCCAGAACGACATCAAGCGGGTCATCGCCTATTCGACCTGTTCGCAGCTCGGCTACATGTTCTTCGCCGCCGGCGTGGGCGCCTATCAGGCCGCCATGTTCCACCTCTTCACCCACGCCTTCTTCAAGGCGCTGCTGTTCCTGGGCGCGGGCTCGGTGATCCACGGCATGCACCACGAGCAGGACATGCGGAAGATGGGCGGCCTGTGGAAGTACCTGCCGGTGACCTACGCGGTCATGACCATCGGCACCCTGGCGATCACCGGCTTCGGCATCCCCGGGACCGACATTGGCCTCGCGGGCTTCTTCTCCAAGGACACCATCATCGAGGCGGCCTACGCCGCGGGCGAGCACAATCCGGTGGCTTTCTTCGCCTTCCTGGTCAGCCTAAGCGCGGCGGGCCTGACGGCCTTCTATTCCTGGCGTCTGTCCTTCATGACTTTCCACGGCAAGGCCAAGTGGGCGCATGATGATCACGCCCACGCCGACCACGCCCATGGCGCCGACGACCACGCCAGCCCCGCCCAGATCGAGACCCACAGCGAGCCGCTCCCGGACGACCACCATGACGCCCATGGCCATCATGGGGCCCACAGGCCCCACGAGAGCCCGCTGGTGATGCTGGTCCCGCTGGCGCTCCTGGCGGTCGGAGCGGTGTTCGCCGGCTACGCCTTCGTCGAAGCCTTCGTGGGCGAGGACCGCAACGCCTTCTGGCGCGGCGCCATTTTCAACGCCCCCGCCAACCAGGTGCTCGAGCACGCCCACCACTCGCCGACCTGGCTACACTGGGCGCCGCTGGTGGTCTCGGCCATCGGCTTCGCGGCAGCCTGGTTCTACTACATCGCCAACGAAGGCATGGGCGCGCGGATCGCCGCCAAGAAGGGGCCGTTGTGGAGCTTCCTCTACAATAAATGGTACTTCGACGAGATCTATGAGGCGACCTTCGTGCGGGCCACCCGGCTGCTGGGCGACCTGTTCTGGAAGGTCGGCGACCAGAAGATCATCGATGGTCTTGGCCCCGACGGTGTCTCGGCGGTGTCCTACGACGTCGGGCGCCGGGCGGGTCTGCTGCAGACCGGCTACGTCTATCACTACGCCTTCGTCATGCTGTTGGGCGTGCTGGGTCTGCTGACCTTCGCCGTCTTCCAGTGGCAGGCCTGAGGGGGAGTGAGATCATGACTGGCCTGCTTTCCCTGATCACCTACGCGCCGCTGCTCGGCGTGGCCGCCATCCTGGTGCTGCGCTTCTTCGCCAAGAGCGAGGACGAGAAGACCGTTAGCGCCGGCAAGTGGATCGCCTTCGTCACCACCCTGGCGACGCTCGCCCTCTCCATCGTGCTGGTGGCGGAGTTCGATCCCGCCAATCCGGGCTTCCAGTTCGTCGAGGACGCCAACTGGTTCGCCGGGATTCACTACCGCATGGGCGTGGACGGGATTTCGATCCTGTTCGTCCTGCTGACCGCCTTCCTGATGCCCATCTGTATCGCGGCCTCGTGGAAGTCGATCGAGACCCGCGTGCTGGAATACATGATCGCCTTCCTGGTCCTGGAGACCCTGGTGATCGGCGTGTTCTGCGCCCTGGACCTGGTGCTGTTCTACGCCTTCTTCGAGTTCGGCCTGGTGCCGATGTTCCTGATCATCGGCATCTGGGGCGGCAAGCGCCGGGTCTATGCAGCCTACAAGTTCTTTCTCTACACCCTGCTGGGTTCGGTCCTGATGCTGGCGGCGATCCTCGGCATGATCGGCATCGCCGGGACCTCCTCGATCCCCGAACTGATGGTCTACAAGTTCGATCCGGGCCTGCAGATATGGCTGTGGCTGGCCTTCTTCGCCTCCTTCGCGGTGAAGATGCCCATGTGGCCGGTCCACACCTGGCTGCCTGACGCCCACGTCGAGGCGCCCACGGCGGGCTCGGTGATCCTGGCCGGCATCCTGCTGAAGATGGGCGGCTACGGTCTCCTGCGCTTCAGTCTGCCGATGTTCCCCCAAGCCTCGGAGTACTTCACGCCCCTGGTCTTCGCGCTGAGCGTCATCGCGATCATCTACACCTCGCTGGTGGCCTTCCGTCAGACCGACATCAAGAAGCTGATCGCCTATTCGTCGGTGGCCCACATGGGCTTCGTGACCATGGGCATCTTCTCCGGCAACGACATCGGCGTGCAGGGCGCGATCTTCCAGATGCTGAGCCACGGCGTGATCGCCAGCGCGCTCTTCCTCTGCGTCGGCGTGGTCTATGACCGCATGCACACCCGCGAGATCGCCTTCTACGGCGGGCTGGTGAACCGCATGCCCTGGTACGCGGCGGTGTTCATGCTCTTCACCATGGGGAATGTCGGTCTGCCGGGCACCTCGGGCTTCGTGGGCGAAATCCTCACCATGACCGGGGCCTACGGCGTCTCCACCTGGACGGCGATCTTCGCCGCCAGCGGCGTCATCTTCTCGGCGGTCTATGCGCTCAGCCTCTATCGCCGGGTGATCTTCGGGGAACTTACCAACCCGGCCCTGGCCGAGATCAGCGACCTCGACTGGCGCGAGGTGGCCATCTTCGCGCCGCTGATCGCCTCGACCCTCTATCTCGGTATCTATCCGGCCGCCGTCTTCGACCTGACCCAGGCGTCGGTCGACAACCTTGTCGCGCTCTACAGCGCGGCCATCGGCGCCTAGGGGCCTCTCCATGACCTTCTCCGCCGATATCGCCCTTGCTGGTCCGCAACTGACCCTCGCTATCGCGGCCCTGGTGCTGCTGGTGTTCGGGGCCTTCGCGCCGCGCGCCACCACGGTGATGACCCTGGGCTCGGTCGCCGCCCTGGCGATCGCCGCCTACTACGCGGCCTTCGGGACGCAGGGGCGCGGCTTTGCGGGCGGCCTGGTGGCTGACGACGCCTCGGCCTTCAGCCAGGTGGCGATCTTCATCGCCAGCGCCATAGCCATCCCCCTGGGCCAGAAGTGGTTCGCCCAGCGCAACATCCGCAACTTCGAGTTCCCGGTCCTCATCCTGCTGGCCGCGCTCGGCATGGCCATGATGGTCTCGGCCGGCGACCTGATCTCGCTCTATATCGGCGTCGAACTGCAGTCCCTGGCGCTCTACGTGCTGGCCGCCATGCACCGCGACGACGCCAAGGCGTCGGAGGCGGGGCTGAAGTACTTCGTGTTGGGCGCCTTATCGTCGGGCCTGCTGCTCTACGGCGCCTCGCTGATCTACGGCTTCGCCGGCTCCACGAAGTTCGACGAGATCGCCGTCGCGGTTCAGGCCGGGGCCGGGACGGGCGTGCTGTTTGGCCTGGTCTTCCTGATCTGCGGCTTGGCCTTTAAGGTCTCCGCCGCCCCGTTCCACATGTGGACCCCCGACGTCTATGAAGGCGCGCCCACGCCCGTCGTGGCCTTCTTCGCCGGGGCGCCCAAGCTGGCCGCCATGGTGCTGTTCGCCCGCGCGCTGAGCGAGGGCTTCTCCGGCGCCTCGGCCCAGTGGGGCCAGGTGCTGGTGATCATCGCCCTGCTGTCCATCGGCGTCGGCGCCTTCGCCGGTCTCGCCCAGAACAACCTCAAGCGCCTCTGGGCCTATTCCTCCATCGCCAATGTCGGTTACGCGGTCCTGGGCCTGGCCTCGGGCACGGCCGAGGGCGTGCAGGCCATGCTGGTTTTCATGGTCCTCTACATGGTCGACGTGACCGGGTTCTTCGCTTGCCTGGCGGCCCTCTCGCGGGCCGGCAAGCCGATGGAGACCATCCAGGACATGGCCGGTCTGATGAAGGAACGCCCCGGCATCGCCCTGGCCATGACCGCGTTCTCGCTGTCGGCCCTGGGTCTGCCGCCGTTCTCCGGCTTCTGGGCCAAGTTCTATGTCTTCAAGGCGGCCATCAATTCCGGTCTCGGCGTCGCCGCCGTCATCGGCCTCGTGGGCAGCGTCGTGGCGGCCTACTACTATCTGCGCCTGATCAAGGTGATGTGGTTCGACGGCGGCGTGGGCGGGACCGACACCCCGCCCCTCGAGGCCAAGACCATCGCCATCGCCGCGGCCCTGTTCTCCTTCCCGCTGGTTCTCGGCGCCCTGATCTTCATCGACCCGCTGGCCAAGGCCGCCGCGGCCGCCTTCGGCCTGGCCTAGGTGACGATCCCGCCGGTCGAGTCCTACGACGAGATCGATTCCACCAACGCCGAGGCGCGTCGTCGCGCCGAGGCCGGTGAAACCGGGCCCGTCTGGATCACGGCCTTGACCCAGACCGCCGGACGGGGCCGCCGGGGCCGCGACTGGCAGACCAAGGTCGGCAATCTCGCCGCCACCCTTCTGTTCACCACCGACAAGCCGGCGGGTGAGGCGGCCCAGATCTCCTTCGTCGCCGCCCTGGCCGCCGCCGATCTCGCCGAGACCTGCCTGGGCCCCGGCGCGGCCACAGTGAAGTGGCCCAACGACCTGCTGGTGCACGGCCGCAAGGCCGTCGGGATCCTGGTGGAGTCGGGTCCGCTGCCGGATGGCCGCATCTGGCTGGCGGTCGGCATCGGGGTCAATCTCGCCCACGCTCCGCAGGATGTGGAGCGCCCGGCCGCGGCCTTCGCCGAATTCATGCAGGGTCCGCCGCCATCACCGCGCGCGGCCCTCGACGTCCTGGCCCAGGCCTTCGAGCGCTGGCGCGTGGCGTGGGAGCAGGACGGCTTCGCCCCCATCGCCAAGGGCTGGACCGACCGCGCCCACGGCCTTGGACAACCCTGTGAAGCCCGTCTTCCCAACCAGACCCATCGCGGCGTCGCCGAAGGGCTGGATGCGGATGGAGCGCTGCGCCTGCGGCTGGACGACGGTGCGGTTCTGCGCATAACCGCCGGCGATGTTTTCTTCGGGGAGGCCTGAGATGCTGCTCGCCATCGAACAGGGCAACACCAACACGCTCTTCGCCGTGCACGATGGGACCAGCTGGATCGCCCAATGGCGGGCGGCCACTGATTCCAGCCGCACGGCCGACGAATACGCCGTCTGGCTGTCGCAGCTTCTCAACATGGCCGGGCTGCAGTTTGGCGTGCTGGACGCATGCATCATCTCCAGCGTGGTGCCGCAGTCGATCTTCAACCTGCGCAATCTCTCGCGCCGTTACTTCCACGTGGAGCCGCTGGTGATCGGCGAGAACGCCGACCTGGGCATCCCGATCCGCATCGACAAACCCTCCGAGGCCGGCGCCGACCGCCTTGTGAACGCAATCGGGGCGCATATCGTTTATCCGGGGACGCTGATCGTCATCGACTCCGGCACCGCCACCACCTTCGATGTGATCGCCGCGGATGGCGGATTCGAGGGCGGCGTGATCGCGCCAGGCATCAATCTGTCGATGGAAGCCTTGCACAGTGCGGCGGCGAAACTGCCCCGCGTCGCCATTCAGAAGCCCCAGCGAGTTCTGGGCAAGGACACAGTCGGAGCCATGCAGTCAGGCGTTTTCTGGGGCTATGTCGCCCTCATCGAGGGGCTCATCGCCCGTCTCAAGGCCGAGTGGGGCGAACCCATGACCGTCGTGGCCACCGGCGGCGTCGCCAGCCTGTTCCATGGCGCGACCCAGGCCATTGACCATTTCGATCCGGACCTGACCATTCGCGGCATGCTGGAAATCTCACGGCGCAACCCGCGCCCGACGGCGGTGACTTGATGGCCCAGATCAAGGCGAAAGCCGACGACGAACTCGTCTTCCTGCCGCTCGGCGGCTCGAACGAGATCGGCATGAACTTCAATCTCTACGGCTACGGCCCACCGCACGCGCGAAAGTGGATCGTGGTGGACCTGGGCATCACCTTCGGGGATCAGACCACGCCCGGCGTCGAGATCATCCTGCCCGATCCGACCTTCCTGGAGGCGCACAAGAAGGACATCCTGGGGATCGTCCTGACCCACGCCCATGAGGACCATATCGGCGCGGTGGCCCGTCTGTGGCCGCGCCTGGGCGGGCCGCTCTACGCCACCCCCTTCACCGCCTTCCTGCTGCGCGAGAAGCTGCGGGAAAATCCCGCCGCCGCCGACGCGGTGATCACCGAGGTGCCCCTGGGTGGGAAGGTGACCCTGGGTCCCTTCGAGATCGACCTGATCACCCTGACCCACTCGATCCCCGAGCCCAACGGCCTGGCGATCCGCACCCCGCTCGGCACCATCCTGCACACCGGCGACTGGAAGATCGATCCGGACCCCGTCCTGGGCAGCGTCACCGACGAAGACGCCATCCGCAAGCTTGGGGACGAAGGCATCCTCGCCATGGTCTGCGACTCGACCAATGTCTTCGTCGACGGCACGGCCGGCTCCGAGGCTGATGTCCGCGACGCCCTGGGGGACCTGATCAAGGGCCTGCATCACAAGGTGGCCGTGGCCTGTTTCGCTTCCAACGTGGCCCGGATGGATTCGGTGATCCGCGCCGCTGAGGCCGCCGGTCGTCGGGTCTGCCTCGTGGGCCGCTCCATGCACCGCATGTCGGCGGCGGCCAAGTCGGTCGGCATGATGGCCGACCTCAAGCCTTTCATCGCCGACAATGAGGCCCGGGATTTCCCCGAGGACCGCATCCTCTATCTCTGCACCGGCAGCCAGGGCGAGGCCCGGGCCGCCCTGTTCCGTATCGCCGACGGCTCCCACCCCTTCGTGAAGCTGGGGCAGGGGGACGCCTGCATCTTCTCGTCCCGCGTCATCCCTGGGAACGAGGTGCCGATCCGCGCCCTGCAGAACCGGCTCGCCGACCGCGGCGTGCGCCTCTACACCGAGCGCGACCACCCGGGCATCCACGTCTCGGGCCATCCGTGCCGCGATGAGCTCGCCCAGATGTACGCCTGGGCGCGGCCGGAGATCGCCGTCCCCACCCACGGCGAGCGCCGCCACCTGCTGGAACACGCCGCCTTCGCCAAGGATCTGCAGGTGCCGCAGACCGTCTCGCCCCGCAACGGTGACATGGTCCGCCTGGCGCCTGGCCGCGCCGAGATCATCGACGAGGTCCAGGCCGGCCGAATCTATGTCGACGGCGGCATGCTGACGCCGGAGAACGGCGACGCCCTGCGCGAACGCCGCCACGCCGCCTTCAACGGCATGCTGGCGGTCTCCGTCGCCCTCGACCCGCGGGGCAAGATCGTCTCCGGGCCGCAGGTCCGGGCGCTCGGTCTTCCCGCCGAGGAAGACTACCCCATGGAAGACATGATGGACGACCTGGCCGACGAGGCCGAGCGCGCCCTGGACCGTCTGAAGGGTGGTGAGCGGGACGACGATGAGGCCATCGAGAAGGCTATCTCGCGGGCGGTGAAGAAGGCCAGCCAGCGGGTCTGGGGGCGACGTCCCGTCGTCGAGACCACCGTGCTGCGAATCTAACTTCCCGACCGCTCGGACTTGTTTCGAGCCTTGGCTATGGTTTGATGTCCCCGGCTCGCCGCCCGCGAGCCCTGCGAGGGCGCGCGCCATGACGCACCCCGCACCAGGGAGGGCGTCTCAATGTCCGCATTCGCCGGCGTGCGCATCGTCGACTTCACGCAAGGGCTGGCCGGGCCCATGGCCGCCATGATGCTGGGGGACTTCGAGGCCGACATCATCAAGGTCGAGCCGCCGCAGGGCGACCGGATGAGGGATCATCCCGGCTACCTGGCCTGGAACCGCAACAAGCGCTTGCTGACCCTCGATCTCGCCACCGAGGCTGGGATAGGCGCGGCCCGTGACCTGATCGCCCGCGCCGACGTCGCCCTGTTCGACCACCATCCAGGCCAGCTCGAGGCCCTCGGCCTGGACGCCCGGACGATCACCGCGGCCCATCCCCACCTGATCCATGCCTGGATGCCGCCCTATGGGACGACCGGGTCCTGGAGCCAGCTGCCGTCGCACCACAGCCTGTTGACTGCGCTGAGCGGCGTCGCCTTCCGGCAGGGCGCCTATTCCGACCAGCCGATCCATCTGATCCTGCCGCTCTGCCACTATGGTCAGGCTGTGATGGGCGCCGCCGCCATCAGCGCGGCCCTGCTGGAGCGCCACCGCAGCGGTAAGGGCCAGGCGGTGACCGTCAGCGGCTTGCACGGCGTCTCCGAGGTGACCGGCCCGGTCCGGGTTCTTTCCGACCCACCATTGCCGCGTGGCGCGCCCTTGGGAGCCTCGCCCAGCTACCGGCTCTACGAGTGCGGCGATGGCCAGTGGTTCTTCCTGGCGACCCTGTTTGTGGCCTTCTATCACCGCGCCATCCAGGCCCTGGGGCTTGGCGATCACTGGGAGACCTTCGCCTCGGACCCACTGCTGGCCCGCGAGGCCCTGAAGGCGGTGTTCAAGACCCGCCCCCGCGCCGAGTGGCTGGAGCTGCTGCAGGCCAACGGGGTCCCCTGCGCGCCGGTTGGTCCCCGCGAGCCCTGGTTCGCCGGCGAGGCCGTGGCCGCCGCCGAGGCCCGCGTGACGCTGGACCATCCCGAGCTCGGCCCCGTCCACATGCCCAATGTGCCCTCGCGCCTCTCGGTCACCCCCGGCTCGGTACGCCACCTGGCCAAGCCCCTCAACGGCCACGCCTGGCCCGAGCGGCCCCACCCGCAGCCCACCGGCGCCAATGACCGGCCGCAGCCGCTGTCGGGGATCAAGGTGCTGGACCTGGGCACGGTGATCGCCGGCGCCCATGCCGGCGGGGTGCTGGCCAATCTCGGCGCCGACGTGATCAAGATCGAGCCGATCGAAGGCGACCCCTTCCGCAGCAATGGCGGTGGCTTCATGGCCTATAGCCGGGGCAAGCGGGGCCTGGGCATCGACCTCAAGCAGCCCGCCGCCCGCGAGATGTTCTTCGACCTGGTGCGCGGCGCCGACGTCATTCTCGACAACTATCGCTTCGGCGTGCGCGAGCGCCTGGGCATCCACTATGCGGCGCTCAAGGCCATCAATCCGCGCATCGTCTCCTGCTCGATCAACGCCTATGGCGACAAGGGCGCTCGCGCCGTCCTGCCGGGGTTCGACCCGCTGTTGCAGGCCGAGGGCGGGATGATGGCGGCCCAGGGCGGGGAGGGGGAGCCGGTGCTCCACACCATTCCGGTCAATGACGTGGCCACCGCCGCCGTGGTCGCCTTCTCCATCATCGCGGCCCTCAATGCCCGGGAGACAACCGGGGAGGGGCAGGAGGTGGTCACCAGCCTGATGGCCCAGAGCCTGACCTTCCAGCTTGGCGAAGTCACCACCTATGAAGACCGCCCGCCCAACGACGTCGGCGCCGAGGACTGTCTCGGGCTCCGGGCCCTGCATCGATACTACCAGTGCGCCGACGGCTGGATCGCCCTGGTCTGCGAGACAAGGGAGGAGGCAGACAGCGTGTGCGGGGTTCTGCGCATCCCCCTGCCGGCCAACGCCCTCACCGCGCCGCGGGACGGTCATCTGGCCCGCGCCCTGGAACTGGCCTTGGCCACCCGCATGCGCGACGGCGTCCTGGCCGAACTGCTGGCTCAGGGCGTGCCCTGCGCGCCGGTGCTGCGCGGCTACGAGGCCTTCGAGAGCGAATGGCTGTGGGAGAATGACTTCTTCGAGGTCTGGCGGCACCCGCGCCTGGGGGACATGCTCGGCGTGCGCGCCTATGCCGACTTCGCCCGCGGCGCCAGCGGCTTCCAGCGCCCCACGCCCGACCTCGGGCAGCACAGCGGCGAACTGCTGGAGGAGATGGGCTATTCGCACGCCCACATCGCCGAGCTGTTGGCCGCCGGCGCCATCTTCGGCCCCGCCGCGAACCTGGCCCACCTGCGGGACGGCGGCACGGCGCTGTTCACGCAGTAGGCGTGAAGACGCTCCCCTAACCCCGCGGAAGTCGTCTATACCGCCCTCGCAAAGCGCGAGGCGGACGGCATGATCGGCAGACTGAACCATGTGGGGGTCGCCACCCCCTCCATCGACGAGGCCGTGAAGGTCTACCGCGACCTGCTGGGCGCCACCTCCATCGGCGAGAAGTTCGCCCTGCCCGAGCAGGGCGTCTGGGTCTGTTTCGTCGACACTCCCAACAGCCAGATCGAGCTGATCGAGCCCTATGGCGAGGCCTCGCCGATCCACGGCTTCCTGGCCAAGAACCCCTCCGGCGGCCAGCACCACATCTGCTTTGAGGTGCCCGACATCCTCGTGGCCCGCGACGACATGCGCGCCAAGGGCGCCACCGTCCTGGGAACCGGCGAGCCTCGCATGGGCGCCCACGGGGTGCCGGTGATCTTCATCCATCCCAGGAACATGGGCGGCGTCCTGGTCGAACTCATGGAAACCCCCAAGGGAGCTCACGGATGACCTGGTTCACTGGCATCGCCATCTACTTCACCATCTGGTGGGTGGTGCTGTTCGCCGTCCTGCCCCTCGGGACGACCAGCCACGCCGAGGCCGGGATCAACAAGGGCGACGGCGGCGATCCGGCTGCGCCCGTGGATCCGAAGATCAAGAAGAAGTTCATCACCACCACCTGGATCTCGGCGATCGTCTTCGTGCTCCTGTGGCTGCTGCTGCGGTTCAACGTCATTCCGCTGCCCAGCCTCCCCTCCGGCCTGGGCTGATTGCCCAGAGCCTCAGCGCCGCACGGCCTGCTCGCTTAAAGATTGGGCGAAACCTATGTCGTGGCGCAGGCCGCACGTAACGCCTTCGCCGGGCGGCGTAACCCAGGTTACCAAGAGTCACATCGCGGGCAGCCGAAGGCCGCTCGTGGCGTTTTCCCCGACGACGAGAAGGCCGCCCGCCTCCCTGGGCGGCCTTCTTTTCATCCAGCTTCGTTGCCAAGGTCCAAGCGCAGCGGCTATCAGGGCCGTTGATCTGAACCTCGTCCGGGAATCTCCGCCAGATGCGTCTTTCGCGTTACTTCATGCCGACGCTTCGGGAAGCCCCCTCCGACGCCCAGGTGGTCAGCCACCAGCTCATGCTGCGCGCCGGCATGATCCGCCAGGAGGCCGCCGGCATCTACGCCTGGCTGCCGCTCGGTCTGCGGGTGCTGAAGAAGATCGAGCAGATCGTCCGCGAGGAGATGGACCGGGCCGGCGCCATCGAGGTGCTGATGCCCACCCTGCAACTCGCCGACCTCTGGCGCGAGAGCGGCCGCTATGAGGATTACGGCGACGAGATGCTCCGCATCACCGATCGCCACAAGCGCGACCTGCTCTACGGCCCCACGGCCGAGGAGGTGATCACCGAGATCTTCCGCGCCTATGTGAAGAGCTACAAGGACCTGCCCAAGAACCTCTACAACATCCAGTGGAAGTTCCGGGATGAGCGCCGCCCCCGGTTCGGCGTCATGCGCGGCCGCGAGTTCCTGATGAAGGACGCCTATTCATTCGACGTGGACGAGGCCGCCGCGCGCAAATCCTACAACCGCATGTTCATCGCCTATCTGAACACCTATGCGCGGATGGGCTTGAACGTGGTGCCCATGAAGGCCGATCCCGGCCCCATCGGCGGCGACCTGTCCCACGAGTTTATCATCCTGGCCGACACCGGCGAGAGCCAGGTCTTCTGCCACAAGGACCTGGTGGAGATGGGCGCTCCCGGCGACGTCGACTGGGACGGCGACCTCCAGCCCCTGGTGGAGCAGCGCACCAACCTCTACGCCGCCACCGAGGAAATGCATGACGAGGCGGCCTTCGCCCTGGTGCCTGAGGACAAGCGCCTCTCGGCCCGCGGCATCGAGGTGGGCCACATCTTCTATTTCGGCGAGAAGTACTCCAAGCCCATGAAGGCCGAGGTGGCCGGGCCTGACGGCCAGAACCACCCCATCCATGGCGGCTCCTACGGCGTCGGCGTCTCGCGTCTGACCGGCGCCATCATCGAGGCCAGCCACGACGAGGCCGGCATCATCTGGCCCGACGCCGTGGCGCCTTTCGGCGTGGCGGTGATCAACCTGCGGCCCGGGGACGCCGGAACCGATGAGGTTTCCGAGACCGCCTACCAGGCCCTGATCGCGGCGGGCAAGGATCCCCTGCTGGACGACAGCGACCAGCGTCCGGGCGCCAAGTTCGCGGCCATCGACCTGGTCGGCATTCCCTGGCAGCTCGTGGTCGGCCCCAAGGGCGTCGCCGACGGCACGGTGGAGATCAAGCGCCGCGCCACCGGCGAGAAGCAGACCCTGCCGCTGGAGCAGGCGCTCAAGGTCATCTGCGCGTGAGCAACCCGACCCTGGGAGGCCGCGGCCAGCCCTTCGGGGTCTGGGAGCGCACCGTCGCGGGCCGCTACCTGCGCGCCAAGAAGAGCCAGGGCGGCGTCGCCCTGATCTCCATCATCTCCTTCATCGGCATCACCCTGGCCGTCGCGGTGCTGATCATCGTGATGAGCGTGATGAACGGCTTCCGCTCCGAGTTGCTGAACCGCATCCTGGGCTTCAACGGCCACGTCTATGTGGCGGGCGGCGTGCTGCAGACCCCTGAGCGCGACCCCATGGTGGTGCGCCTGCGCGCCCTGCCGGGCGTGATCCAGGCCGCCCCGGTCATCGAGGCCCAGGCCATGGCGCTCGGCATGGGCCAGATCAGCGGCGCCATCGTGCGCGGTCTGTCCCCCGCCGACCTCAAGGCCACCGAGATCATCTCCAGCAACATCGTCTCCGGCTCCCTGGAGGGCTTCGGCGACGGCGAGTATGGCGGGGACATGATCCTGGTGGGCGACGACCTGGCCCGTAACCTGGGGGTCCAGGCCGGCGACGCCCTGACGCTCATTTCGCCCACCGGCGGGGCCACGGCCTTCGGGGCCACGCCGCAGCGCAAGTCCTACACCGTGGCCGGCACCTTCAAGGTGGGGATGAGTCAGTACGACCAGGCCTTCATCTACATGCCGCTGGCCCAGGCCCAGCTGTTCTTCGGCCGCGACACCGGCGTCGACTTCGTGGAGATGAAGCTCGCCGATCCCGACAAGGCCGTCGACATGAAGCCCGACGTCGCCCGCGTGGCCGGCCCGGCCTCCATCGTCACCGACTGGACCCAGAAGAACGCCTCCTATTGGGGCGCCCTGCAGGTGGAGCGGAACGTCATGTTCCTGATCCTCACCATGCTGCTGTTCATCGCCGCCATGAACATCATCTCGGGCTTGGTGATGCTGGTGAAGAACAAGAGCCGCGACATCGCCATCCTGCGCACCATGGGGGCGGGGCAGGGGAGCATCCTGCGCATCTTCTTCATGACCGGCGCCACCATCGGCATTCTGGGCACTGCGACGGGCCTGCTGATCGGGGTGCTGTTCTGCACCTTCATCGGCGAGATCCAGCAGTTCGTGGAGTGGGCCACCGGCGCCCAGGTGTTTAATTCCGACGTCTATTTCCTCACCCGCGTGCCGGCCAAGATCGACTGGCTGGAGGTCGGCGGCATCACCGGCGGCGCCCTGGTCATGACCTTCATCGCCAGCCTGCCGTCGGCCTGGCGCGCCTCGCGTCTCGATCCCGTGGAGGCGCTTCGCTATGAGTGAGACCCACGCCGACCAGGTCCTGGCCATCCGTGGCCTGACCCGCACCTACCAGACCGGCGACAAGACCCTGACGGTGCTCAACGAGGCCGACCTCGACGTCATGCCTGGCGAGGTCGTGGGCCTGATCGGCCCCTCCGGCTCGGGCAAGTCGTCGCTGCTGCACGCCGCGGGCCTGCTGGAGCGCCCGACCGCCGGCCAGATCTTCATCGAGGGCCGCGACTGCTCCAACCTCAGTGACCGCATCCGCACCCGCGTGCGCCTGCACACCATCGGCTTCGTCTACCAGGCCCACCACCTGCTGCCGGAGTTCTCGGCGCTGGATAATGTGGCCCTGCCGCAGATGATCGCCGGGGTGGGCCGCAAGCCCGCCCGCGAGCGCGCCTTCTTCCTGCTGGAACAGCTCGGCCTCGCCGAACGGGTCAAGCACCAGCCGGCCCAGCTCTCCGGCGGCGAACAGCAGCGCGTCGCCATCGCCCGGGCTCTGGCCAACTCGCCCCGCCTCCTGCTGGCCGACGAACCCACCGGCAACCTCGATCCCCATACGTCAGCGGCGGTGTTCGAAAACCTCTATGCGCTCGCCCGCGCCACCGGCGTCGCCGCCCTGGTCGCCACCCACAACCTCGAACTGGCCCGGCACATGGACCGGGTGCTGGGGCTCAAGGACGGGAAGCTGGAGACGCAGACGGGATTTTAGGGGAGGTCGGCCGCAGGAGGCGCCTTCGCAGCGCGGCCCTTCCATCCCAGCAAATCCACCGCGAGCCAGACCAGCGTCGGCAAGACGTAAAAGCTAGCTGCATAGCCAAAAGCGGGCGGTCCGCCATTGGCGAACCCGAAGCCGCCAAGGATCACGGCTGCGCCACAGGCGACGGCATGCGCCGTCAGGATGCGGGCCGGTCTGTCGCCAAGCCGTTTGAACAACCACAAGGTCGCACGGCTGACCAGGAACATTGCCACTAAGGCGCCGAAGACCGCCCCAATCATGTGAGCCACTGTGATGCTCCCGTTCGTTGCTGGCGTGACGATGATGCCAACATAGCCCCCTTGTCATGAGAACAAAAGGCGAATAGGAACATACGCAGAACATTCACAGGGGTGACGTTATGGTTGTTCGTTTGGCGCGGGAATCGCTGGCCTTTGTGTCGGTCGCGGGGTTTGTCTGGATGATGTGTCAGGTCGCGCAACTGGCCGCCTGAGGCTGATCTTTTGAAGCGGAGGACGGCGTGAGCGGCGAGGGCGGACAAGACGGTTTCGTCCACTTAAGGGTCCGCTCGGCCTATTCGCTGCTGGAAGGCGCCATCAAGGCCGACGCGGTCGGTAAGCTGGCGGCCAAGGCCCATATGCCGGCCGTGGCCCTGACCGATCGGGCCAACCTGTTCGGGGCGCTCGAGTTCTCCGTCACCACCAAGGAGACCGGCGTCCAGCCCATCGTCGGCGTCGCCCTGCCGGTGCGCGGCATCGGTGAGGGACCGCCTGAACGCTGGGCCAAGATTCCCACTGTCGTCCTGCTGGCCCAGAGCGAGCAGGGCTATCTGCACCTCTCCGAACTCTCCTCCATGGCCTATCTGGACATCGAGCCCACGGAGGAGCCTCAGGTTCCCTGGAGCGCGGTGGCGGAGCGGGCCGAGGGCCTGCTGCTGCTGTCGGGCGGTGTCGACGGACCGGTCGATCCGCTGATGGCCGCGGGCAAGACGCTCGAGGGCAAGGCGGCCCTGGCCGAGATGCACCGGGTGTTCGGGGATCGCTTCTATATTGAGCTGCAGCGCCACGGCATGGCCGCCCAGGCCGCCGCCGAGCCGGAACTGGTGGCCTACGCCTACGAGTTCGACATTCCCCTGGTGGCCACCAACGACGTCTATTTCGGCCCCGCAGAGCTCTATACGGCCCACGAGGCCCTGCTGTGCATCGCCGACGGCGCCTATATCAGCCAGGAGGATCGGCGCCGGGTGACACCCGAGCACTGGTTCAAGCCGGCCGCCGACATGCGCAAGCTGTTCGCCGATCTGCCGGAGGCCTGCGACAACACCCTCGATATCGCGCGGCGCTGCGCCTTCATGGTCAAGAAGCGCGACCCGATCCTGCCGCGCTTCCCCACGGTCGCCGGCCGCACCGAGGCCGAGGAACTGGCCGAACAGGCGCGCGAGGGCCTGCGCAAACGCCTGCAGGGCCACACGCTCTCGGGGACCGAGCAGGACTATTGGGACCGGCTGGAGCGCGAGATCGGCGTCATCCAGGCCATGGGCTTCCCCGGCTACTTCCTGATCGTGTCGGACTTCATGAAGTGGGCCGTGGCCCACGACATTCCCGTGGGTCCGGGGCGGGGCTCCGGCGCCGGCTCCCTGGTGGCCTGGTCGCTGCTGATCACCGGCCTCGATCCCCTGCGCTACGGCCTGCTGTTCGAGCGGTTCCTGAACCCCGAGCGGGTGTCCATGCCCGACTTCGACATCGATTTCTGCCAGGAGCGGCGGGAAGAGGTGATCTCCTACGTGCAGCAGCGCTATGGCCGCGACCGCGTGGCCCAGATCATCACCTTCGGCACCCTGCAGGCCCGCGCCGTGCTGCGCGACGTTGGCCGCGTGCTGCAACTCCCGCTCGGCCAGGTGGACCGCCTGGCCAAGATGGTGCCCGCCAACCCCGCCAATCCGGTGACCCTGGCCCGCGCCATCGAGATCGAACCACGCCTGCGCCAGGCCAAGGACGACGACGAGGCCGTGGCCCAGCTGCTGGAGACCGCCCTCCAGCTCGAGGGTCTCTACCGCAACGCCTCGACCCACGCCGCCGGCGTGGTGATCGGTGACCGGCCGCTCACCGAGCTGACGCCGCTCTACCGCGATCCCCGCTCGGACCTGCCCGCCACCCAGTTCAACATGAAGTGGGTGGAGAGCGCGGGCCTGGTGAAGTTCGACTTCCTGGGCCTGAAGACGCTCACCGTCATCGACCGGGCCCTGAAGCACCTCGACAAGCGCGGCGCCCGCGTCGACATGGCCACGCTGCCCCTGGACGACGCCAAGACCTACGAGCTGATGAGCGCGGCCCAGACGGTCGGCGTGTTCCAGCTGGAAGGCCAGGGGATGCGTGACACCCTGCGCCAGCTTCGCCCCGGCTCTATTGAGGACGTCACCGCCGTCGGCGCCCTGTACCGGCCCGGGCCCATGGACAACATCCCGCTGTTCATCGACTGCAAGTTCGGCCGCAAACCCGTTGATTACCTTCACCCGTCCCTGGAGGTGGTGCTGAAGGAGACCTACGGCGTCATCGTCTATCAGGAACAGGTGATGCAGATCGCCCAGATCCTGGCGGGGTATTCGCTGGGGGAAGCCGACCTGCTTCGCCGGGCCATGGGCAAGAAGAAGAAGGAGGAGATGGACCAGCAGCGGGCGCGGTTCATTTCCGGCGCGGCCGAAAAGGGCGTCTCGGCCGAGCAGTCGGGGGGCATCTTCGACCTGGTGGACAAGTTCGCGGGCTACGGCTTCAACAAGAGCCACGCGGCCGCCTACGCCCTGATCTCGTACCAAACCGGCTGGTTGAAGGCCAATGCGCCGGCGGAGTTCTTCGCGGCCTCCATGAGCCTCGACATCTCCACCACCGACAAGCTGGCGGTCTTCTACCAGGACGCCAAGAAGTTCGGGGTCAAGATCCGAGCTCCGGACGTGAACCTGTCGGCCGCCGACTTCGACGTGGCGGACGGCGAGGTGCTCTACGCCCTGGGCGGCATCCGCAATGTGGGCCTGCAGGCCATGGAGCATGTGGTGGCCGTCCGCGCCGAGGCCGGGCCGTTCAAGGACCTGTTCGACTTCGTCGAGCGCGTCGACCCCAAGCAGGTCAACAAGCGCTCCTTCGAGACCCTCGCCCGGGCCGGCGCCTTCGATTCGCTCCACGCCAACCGCGCCCAGATCGTCGGCGCCGCCGATGTGCTGGTGGGCTACGGCCAGTCGGTGGCCGCCGAGCGGGCGTCGTCGCAGGGCTCGCTGTTTGGCGGCGACCAGGTGGAGGCCCAGCGGCCGCGCCTGCCCAAGATCGACACCTGGTCCTCGACCCAGCGCCTGGATGAGGAACTGGCCGCCGTCGGCTTCTATCTCTCCGGCCACCCCATGGACGACATGGTGCCCGCCCTGCGCCGCAAGCGGGTGGACCTGCTGGCCGATGTCCTGCCCAAGGCCATGGCCGGCGCCGAGGCCTTCCGCATGGCCGGGGTTGTCCGCCGCAAGCAGGAGCGGGCCTCGGCCTCCAGCGGCGAGAAGTTCGCCTTCGTCACCTTCTCCGACCCCACCGGCGAGTTCGAGGTGCTGTTCCCGCCGGAATCCCTGCGCAACGCCCGCGAGCTGCTGGAGCCCGGCAAGTGCGTCGGCCTGCGGATCCGCGCCAAGGCCAGGGACGGGGAGGTGCGGTTCTTCGGCGACGGCTGCGAGCCCATCGACCGGGCCATCGAGAACGCCGTGGCCGGTCTGCGCGTCCATATCGCCCCCCGCAGCGCCGAGATCGACGCCCTGAAGAAGCGCCTCGAGGGCTCGGCGAACAGTCGCGGCGGCGAGGTCATCCTGGTGGCGCCGGTGGAGGGCGGCCGCGAGGTGGAGGTCAAGCTGCCCGGCCGCTTCACCCTGGACAATGCGGTGCGTGGCGCCCTGAAGACGGCGCCCGGGGTAGTCTTCGTCGAGGATCTCTAGGCGGCTCCCGCAGCCAACTGCCCCTGGCTATTGTATTTTCTGGCGCTTGGCCCTATATCCGCGCCCATTCCACACGCAGGCGTTTGGCGGTTGGCGGGGAGACATCCCGCCGGTTTCCATTCCGGTCCTCCTTCGGGAGGGTTTGTCTGCGGAGGCTAACCGGAAAAAGAGGACCATACGACATGGCGCTTCCCGACTTCTCTATGCGTCAGCTCCTGGAAGCTGGCGCCCACTTCGGCCACCAGACCCACCGCTGGAATCCGAAGATGGACCGCTACATCTTTGGTAGCCGCTCCAACATCCACATCATCGACCTTTCGCAGTCGATCCCGCTCCTGCACCAGGCCCTGGTGAAGGTGCGTGAGGTCGCCGCCTCGGGTGGCCGCGTGCTGTTCGTCGGCACCAAGCGTCAGGCCTCCGATCCGGTGGCCACCGCCGCCAAGCGCAGCGCCCAGTACTATGTGAACCACCGTTGGCTGGGCGGCACGCTCACCAACTGGCGCACCGTCTCGGGCTCGATCTCGCGTCTGCGCGAGCTGGAAGGCCTGCTGGAAGGCGGCTCGGAAGGCCGCGCCAAGAAGGAGCTGCTGAAGCTGACGCGCGAGCGCGACAAGCTTGAGCTGTCCCTGGGCGGCATCAAGGACATGGGCGGCATTCCCGACATCATGTTCGTGATCGACACCAACAAGGAAGCGATCGCGATCCAGGAAGCCCGCAAGCTCAACATCCCGGTCATCGCCATCCTGGACACCAACTGCAATCCGGACGGCATCACCTATCCGATCCCGGGCAATGATGACGCCGCGCGCGCCATCCAGCTCTATTGCGACCTGATGGCCGACTCGGTCCTCGACGGTCTGGCCGCCGGCCAATCGGCCGCCGGTGTGGACCTGGGCGCCTCCGTGGCCCCGATCGAGCCGACCCTGGCCCGTGAGCTGACCCCGGAACCGGTCGTGACCGAAGCCGAGATGGCCGCGCCCGCCGCCGCCGCTCCGGCCCCGGTCGCTGCGGAACCGGCCCCGGCCGCGGCCGAACCGGAGACCACCGCGGCGGAAGCCCCGGCGGCTGAACCGACCGCGACCCAAGACTAAGTCGGAGGCACGCCCTCCGGCGAGCCGACACGAACACGACACGGCGGGGCCCTAGATGGGGTCCCGCCAACCCATTTGATCTGAAGGAGCTCACCATGGCGGAAATCACCGCTGCGCTGGTCAAGGACCTGCGCGAGAAATCCGGCGCGGGCATGATGGACTGCAAGAAGGCCTTGCAGGAAAACGGCGGCGACGTCGAAGCCTCCATCGACTGGCTGCGCACCAAGGGCCTGTCCAAGGCCGCCAAGAAGTCCGACCGCGCCGCCGCTGAAGGCCTGGTGGCCGGCAAGCTGAGCGATGACGGCAAGACCGGCGTGCTCATCGAGCTGAACGCCGAGACCGACTTCGTGTCCAAGAACGACAAGTTCCAGGACGCGGCGCGCGATTGCGCCCTCGTGGCGCTGGACATCGACGGTGACGTCGAGGCCATCGCCGCGGCGAAGACCGCCAAGGGCGAGGTCGTCAGCGACGTGATCACCAACCTGATCGCGACCATCGGCGAGAACATGCGCCTGCGCCGCTCGGCTCGCCTGAGCGTCGCTCAGGGCGCCGTGGCCCTCTACCTGCACAATGCGCAGGGCGATGGCGTCGGCCGCCTCGGCGTGCTCGTCGCGCTGGAAGGCGCCGGCGACCAGGCGGTGCTGAAGGATGTGGGCCGCAGGATCGCCCTGCACGTGGCCGGCACCCCGACCCCGCCGCTGGCGCTCACCGAGGCCGACCTGGACCCCGCCGCCGTCGAGAAGGAAAAGAAGTTCCTCACCGACCAGGCGCTGGAATCGGGCAAGCCCATCGGCGTCGTCGAGAAGATGATCGAAGGCCGCATCCGCAAGTGGCAGGAAGAAGTGGTGCTGCTGAAGCAACCCTTCGTCATGAACCCGGACCTGACCATCGAGCAGCTGATCGCCGACACCGCCAAGGAAACCGGCTCGCCGGTGACCGTGAAGGGCTTCGTGCGCTTCGCCCTGGGTGAAGGCGTGGAGAAGAAGGTGGACGACTTCGCCGCCGAAGTCGCCTCGATGACCGGCCAAGCCTAACTTACAGGCTGACAAAAAGACGGCCCTGGGGCGCCGTGCGTTCGACGCGCACGGCGCCCTTGGTTTATGTAGTACCGCCTAGATTCTCGAGAGCGCCCCATGTCCGACGCCAAGCCGCGCTACAAGAAGATTCTCTTGAAGATGTCGGGCGAGGTCCTGATGGGCGACGCCCTGTTCGGTATCGACACCGCGACCATCGACGCGGTGGCTCAGGACATCAAGGAAGTGGTCGACGCCGGGGTGGAGCTCTGCCTGGTGGTGGGCGGCGGCAACATCTTCCGCGGCGTCTCCCTGGCCGGAAAGGGCATGGACCGGGCCAACGCCGACTATATGGGCATGCTGGCCACGGTGATGAACGCCCTCGCCCTGCAGGGCGCCTTGGAAAAGGCCGGCGTGGACACGCGGGTTCAATCAGCCATCCCCATGGACGCGGTCTGCGAGCCCTATATCCGCAGGCGGGCCCAGCGCCACATCGAGAAGGGCAGGGTGGTGATCTTCGCCGCCGGCCTCGGCGCACCGTTCTTCACCACCGACACCCCTGCGGCCCTGCGTACCGCCGAGATGGGCTGCGACGCCCTCTTCAAGGGCACCAGCGTCGACGGCGTCTACACCGCCGACCCCAAGAAGGATCCCAGCGCGCGCCGCTACGAGACCCTCAGCTACCAGGACGTGCTGGCCCAGGACCTGCGGGTCATGGACGCCTCGGCCATCGCCCTGATGCGCGACAACAACGTGCCGATCGTGGTGTTCTCTATCCGCGAGCGGGGCAACTTCATGAAGGTGCTGCAGGGCGAAGGCGTCTTCACCACCATCGCCTGACCACGCCGACAACCTTTGACTTAAGGGAGACGCACCCATGGCCGACGCAGAAAAGCCGGTGCTTTCGAGCTACCGGGACCGGATGGACAAGGCGATCGCCGCCTTGAAGGACGAGTTCGCCAGCCTGCGCACAGGCCGGGCTTCGGCAGGCCTGCTCGATCAGGTGATGGTGGAGGCCTATGGCTCGACCGTGCCGCTGAACCAGGTGGCCGCCGTGAGCGTGCCGGAGCCCCGCTCCATCACCGTCAGCGTCTGGGACAAGGGCATGGTGGTGTCGGTGGAGAAGGCGATTCGCTCGTCGGGTCTCGGCTTCAACCCCGTCAACGAAGGCACGAACCTGCGCATCCCGATCCCGCCGCTCACGGAGGAGCGCCGCAAGGACCTGGCCAAGATCGCCGGCAAGTATGCCGAACAGCAGAAGATCGCCGTCCGCAACGTGCGCCGCGACGCCAACGACGACCTGAAGAAGGCCGAGAAGAACGGGGCCATCAACCAGGACGACCTGAAGCGCATGGAGACCGAGGTCCAGAAGATGACCGACGAGGCCATCAAGCGCGTGGACGAAGCCTTGAAAACCAAAGAGCAAGAGATCATGCAGGTTTAGTCGTCCACACTGACCGAAAGGACGAAACGGAAAACCTGATGGCCTCCGCTCCCACAGAGCCGCCCCCCAAGGACACGCCGCTGCACGTGGCGATCGTCATGGACGGCAATGGCCGCTGGGCGAAGCGCCGGGGCCTGCCGCGCAAGCTGGGTCATCCCAAGGGCGTGGAGGCCATTCGCAAGGTGGTGGAGGCCGCTCCCGAACAGGGTGTCCGCTGGCTCACCCTCTACGCCTTCTCCACCGAAAACTGGCGCCGCCCCGCCGGCGAGGTCGCCGAGGTCATGCGGCTGCTGAAGCACTATGTGAACAGCGACCTGGAGAAGCTGACCCGTGAGGGCGTAAAGGTCCGCATCCTCGGCCGCCGCGAGGGGCTGCCCCCCGACATCGCCGAGATTGTCGAGCGCGCCGAGACCCGCACCGCTCACAACGACAAGTTCTTCCTGCAGGTGGCCTTCAACTATGGCGGCCGGGCCGACATCGTCGACGCCGCCCGCGCCCTGGTGGCCGACGCCCTGGCCGGCAAGATCGACGCCGCGGCGATCACCGACACAGTCTTCGAGGCCAGGCTCTCCACCGGCGGCCTGCCGCCTCCCGACCTGGTGGTGCGCACCAGCGGTGAACAACGCCTCTCCAACTTCCTCCTGTGGGAGTCGGCCTATTCCGAGTTCGTCTTCCCCGACGTTCTCTGGCCGGACTTCACGCCAGATCACCTGCAGGCGGCGATCGACGAGTTCCACCGGCGCGAGCGCAGGTATGGCGCCGTCGCGGACGATGTCCTTGCCGCCGGCTAAGCGTTTCAACTGGACCAATCTGGGCGTGCGGGTGGCCTCGGCCACCGTTCTCGTGCCCACCGCCCTGGCCGCAGTCTGGTTCGACACCGGCCTGGCGGCGGGCGGCTGGCCGTTCCTGGTTCTGGTCGCCGTGGCCGTCGCCCTGCTGTCCATCGAATGGGGCGGAATGAGCGCACCCTATGCGCCGATCCGGGTCTCCACCGCCGTCACCGTGGCCATCCTCGCCGGGGTGTTCCTGGCCCACCGCGACCACATGTGGCTGGCCTGGGGCGGGTTGCTGCTGGGCGGGGTCGCCTCGGCCCTCGTGGCGCGTGGCGTCGCAGAGCGACCGTCGGACGCCGCCTTCGGGGTCTTCTATATCGGCATCGCCTGCATCTGCCTGATCTGGCTGCGCGCCATGCCCCAGGGGCAGTGGTGGACCCTGATGCTGTTCGCCATAACCTGGACCGCCGACATCGCCGCCTTCGCCGTTGGCAGCGCCCTGAAGGGCCCCAAGCTCTGGCCGCGGTTCTCGCCCAACAAGACCTGGTCGGGCTTCGTGGGGGGGCTGGTGTTCGCCATGGCCGTGGGCGCCCTCATGACCATCATCCCGGCCTTCGAACTCAACATGGCCGCCGGCGCCCTGGTGGGGCTGCTGGGCGGGCTGGCCACCATGGCCGGCGATCTCTGGGAATCGGCTCTGAAGCGCCGCTTCGGGGTGAAGGACTCCGGCAACCTCATTCCCGGCCATGGCGGCCTGCTGGACCGGGTCGACGGCCTGCTGTTCGCGGTCGTGATCATCGCCGCAGCGCGCCTGGTGAACCACCTGGGATGGGGGCATTGAGCCTTCCGCGCCGCCTCAGCGTCCTGGGCTGCACGGGCTCGGTGGGCGTCTCCACCCTCGACCTCATCGAGAAGTCGGGCGCCGAGGTCGAGATGATCGCCCTGACCGCGGGCCGCAATGTCGAACGCCTCGCCGAGCAGGCTCGCCGCTGGCGGCCGAAGCTGGCGGTGATCGAGGACGAGACCAAGCTTTCCGAACTGCGTGACCGCCTGGCCGGCACAGGCGTCGCCACCGCCGCCGGACCCAACGCCGTGGTCGAGGCCGCGGCCATGGACGCCCAGTGGGTGATGTCGGCCATCGTGGGCTTCGCGGGTCTCGGGCCCACCCTGGCGGCGGCGCGGTCCGGCGCCATCGTGGCCCTGGCCAACAAGGAGAGCCTGGTCTGTTCCGGGCCGCAGCTGCTGCGCATCGCCAAGCTGGCGGGCGGGGTGGTGATCCCGGTGGATTCCGAGCACTCGGCGATCTTCCAGGTCTTCGACCCGATGGTCGCCCAGCATGTCTCGCGCCTGGTCCTGACCGCGTCGGGCGGACCGTTCCGGGGTTGGACGCGGGAACAGATGCGTCTGGCCAGTGTCGAACAGGCCGTGGCCCACCCGATGTGGGACATGGGGGTCAAGATCTCCATCGACTCGGCCACCATGATGAACAAGGGCCTGGAGATGGTGGAGGCGGCCTATCTGTTCGCCATGCCGGCCGAGCGGGTCGACGTCATCGTCCATCCGCAGTCCATCATCCATTCGATGGTGGAATATGTGGACGGCTCGACCCTGGCTCAGCTGGGGGCGCCCGACATGCGCACCCCGATCGCCTGCGCCCTGGCCTGGCCCGACCGTCTGCCCTGGCCCGCACCCAAGCTGGATCTCGCCCAGGTCGGGCAGCTCACCTTCGAGGCGCCCGACTACGAACGATTCCCCGCCCTGCAGATCGCCAAGGACGCGCTTGCGGCCGGCGGCGCGGCCCCGGCGGTGATGAATGCGGCCAATGAGGTCGCGGTGGCCGCTTTTCTTGACCGCCGCATAGGCTTTCTCGATATTGCCGCAATCGTAGCCGACACACTCGAATGTGTTGAGGCCAAAGGCCTCGCGGGGGAACCCAACAGCGATGTTCTCGAGAGTGCGAAGGCGACAGATGCGATGGCGCGTCGCGTTGCGTGCGATGTCGTCGCCGGGCTCAGTCCGGCGACGTAGGGAGTAGCCTCGCCATGCTTTCTTTTCTTCAGACTGGTCTGATTTACATCGTGCCCTTCATCCTGGTGCTGACCCTTGTGGTCACCATCCATGAGTTGGGGCACTTCTGGGCGGCGAAGAGTTTCGGCGTCGCCATCGACCGGTTCTCCATCGGCTTTGGCAAGGCCATCGCATCCTGGACCGACAAGTCAGGGGTGCAATGGCGGATCGGCTGGGCGCCGGTCGGCGGCTATGTCGCCTTCGCCGGCGACGACAACGCCGCCAGCGTGCCCGACCAGGACGACCTGGAGACCCTGCGCCAGTCCATCGTGGCCCGCGAAGGGGAGGGGGCGCTCTCCCGCTATTTCCACTTCAAGCCGATCTGGCAGCGGGCGGTGATCGCCGCCGCGGGCCCGATGGCCAACTTTGTCCTCGCCATCATCCTGTTCGCCACCCTGGTCTTCGCCCTCGGAGAGCACCTCCTGCCGGCCAAGGTGGCCTCCGTGGCCGCCGGCAGTCCCGCCGCCCAGGCGGGGTTCCGCGCCGGCGACCTCATCGCCGAGGCGAACGGTCGTCCGGTCAAGAGCTTCATGGACCTGGCGGAGGTGGCCCAGCTTCGGGTGAACCTGCCCACGGTGTTCGTGGTGCGCCGCGGAACCGATGAGGTGTCGCTGACCGCCACCTCCAAGCTGCAGATGCGCTCCGACGGTCTCGGCGGCGAACGTCTGCAGGGCACCCTGGGGATCGTGCCGGCCCAGGCGCGCGAGGACTATGTGCATGTCCGCTACAATCCCATCGAAGCCGTCGGCAAGGGTGTCGAACGGACGTGGCGCGTGCTCAGCACCACGGTTTACTATCTGGGCCGCATGGTCACGGGCCAGGTCTCGGCCGACCAGCTGAGCGGGCCCCTGGGAATCGCGCGGGTCTCGGGCCAGGTCGCCCAGACCGGGGCCCTGGGAGCGCCCGACCTCGGATCACAGGTTCTCGGCGCCGGCGTCGCCCTGCTGGGTCTCGCCGCCGTGCTGTCGGTGGGAATCGGCTTCATGAACCTGCTGCCGGTGCCTGTGCTGGACGGTGGCCACCTGCTGTTCTACGCCTACGAAGCTGTGGCCCGCAGGCCTCTGGCGGCCAAGGTTCAGGCCGCGGGTTATCGTGTGGGCCTTGCGCTGTTGCTGGGATTGATGTTGTTCGCGACCTGGAACGATCTGCAGCAACTGCGTGTGTTCAAAATCCTCGGCGGTCTGCTTTCCTGACCCCCCCATTTCCGTTGACGGCAGAAACGATGCAAAGAACCCGCGCCCAACGCGCCGCGCTCGCCTCCGGTCTCGCCCTGCTTCTGGGCTCGACCGCGATCACCCTGCCGAGTCTCGCCTTCGCCCAGGCCGCTGAGCAAGCCGGCGTCGTGCAGCGCATCATTGTTCAGGGCAATGAACGTATCGAGCAGTCGACCGTGCTCTCCTACCTGCCGATCCAGGCCGGTGAGGCCGCAGACCCCGCCAAGCTCGACCTGGCGCTGAAGGCGCTGTTCCGCACTGACCTGTTCTCGGATGTGAAGATCAACCTGCTGAACGGGGACCTGACCATCACGGTCGTGGAGAACCCGATCGTCAACAAGGTGGTCTTCGAGGGCAATTCCGGCCTGAAGGAAGACAAGCTGCGCGACGAAGTCACCGTGCGTCCGCGCGGCATCTTCACCCGCGCCAAGGTCCAGGCCGATGTGCAGCGCATTGTCGAGCTGTATCGCCGCTCGGGGCGGATCTCGGCCACGGTGTCGCCGAAGATCGTCGAGCTGCCCCAGAAGCGCGTCGACCTGATCTTCGAGATCGACGAAGGGCCCAAGAGCGGCGTGCTGCGGGTCAACTTCCTGGGCAACCAGGAATTCTCCGACAACGACCTGCGCGACGTCGTCGTGACCGAGCAGACCAGCTGGTACAAGTTCTTCTCGTCCAACGCCAACTACGACCCTGATCGGCTCGAGTACGACAAGGAACAGCTGCGCAAGCACTACCGTAACCGCGGCTTCTACGACTTCCGCGTGATCTCGGCCGTGGCCGAACTGTCCACCGACAAGAACGGCTTTGTCATCACCTATACCCTTGATGAAGGCCCGGAATACAAGTTCGGCAAGATCTCCGTGGAGACCGAACTACAGAAGCTGGACAAGAACCTGCTGCTGCAGCTGGTGCCGATCCGCTCGGGTGAGCTCTATCGCGACGAGATTATCGAGAGCGCCACCGACTCCCTGACCTTCGCCGCCGGCGCCGCGGGCTTCGCCTCGGTGGACGTGCGGCCGCGCTATGTCGCCAACAGGGAAACCAAGACCGTCGACGTGGTCTTCCAGGTCCGTGAAGGTCCGCGCGTCTATGTCGAGCGCATCGACATCGTCGGCAACAGCCAGACCCTCGACTACGTCATCCGCCGGGAATTGAACCTGGTGGAGGGCGACGCCTACAACCGCGCCCTGGTGGACCGGTCGAAGAACAACATCCGCGCCCTTGGCTTCTTCAAGGACGTCAACATCACCGAAATCCCGGGATCCGCGCCGGACCGCACGACCCTGCAGGTGCAGGTTGAGGAGCAGCCCACCGGGGAGCTCTCGTTCAGCGCCGGCTATTCGTCGGTCGACCAGCTCGTCCTGGATCTCGGCGTCACCCAGCGCAACTTCCGGGGCCGCGGCCAGGATGTGCGTGCCCGGATTTCCGTTGGCTCCCTGCGCCAGCAGGTGGACTTCTCCTTCACCGAGCCGCGCTTCCTGGGTCGCAATCTGCGGGCCGGGGTGGACATCTATTCCTACCGCTACGACCTGACCGACTACTCGGCCTATCAGACCAGCACGCTGGGCATGAACCTGCGCGCCGGGTTCCCACTGACCCTGAACTCGTCGATGACGACGCGCTACGTGCTGCGCCAGGACGAGGTGGACATTGACGACACCTACTGCGATCCGACCTCGCCGATCGTCTCCCTGTCGCTCTGCGCCCAGCGCGGAGCGTTCCTGACATCTCTCGTGGGCTATGGCCTGCGCCTGGATCGCCGGAACAATCCGATCAATCCAACCCGCGGCTTCTACGCCGATATCAGCCAGGACCTGGCCGGCGTCGGCGGCGATGTGAACTACATCAAGACCGACATCGACGGCGGCTGGTACCACGGCTTCAACAAGAACTTCATCCTCAGCGTCACCGGCCAGGCGGGCTATATCGCCGGCTGGAGCGGCGACACGATCCGCATCAACGACCGCTCCTACAAGGGCGGCAACAGCTTCCGCGGCTTCGAGACGGCGGGTCTTGGCCCGCGGGACACCAACTTCGCCCGCAGTGACGCCTTGGGTGGCCGCGCCTACGCCATCGGTTCGGTGGAGCTGACCATTCCGACCTTCGTGCCCGAGCAGTACGGGATCAAGGCCGCCCTGTTCACCGACTTCGGCACCGTCGGCCTGCTGGATGACGTGGACAAGGAATATCAGCCCGGCTCGATCAATCCGGTCACAAACCTTCCCTATCCTGCCGGGACGCGCGATCCGCTGATCTTCGACGACCTTTCATTGCGCGCCACGGCTGGTCTCTCGGTGTTCTGGAAGTCTCCGATGGGTCCCATCCGTTTCGACTTCAGCCAAGTTTTGGCCAAAGAAGACTACGACAAGACCGAAACCTTCCGTTTCTCCACTTCAACGAAGTTCTGACCCCCATGACGATCAAAAACCTAGTCGCGGCGACCTGCGTCGCCGCGCTCTCGCTCAGCGCCAGCTCCTCGGCCTTCGCCCAGGCGGCCGCGCCGACCATCACTCACGGTCCCGCCCTTCCAGGGGTCTGCGTCATGTCGATCCAGGGCGTCATCTCCAGCTCAACGGTGGGCAAGCACGTCCAGACCCGCATGCAGCAGATCCTGGCCCAGGTTGAGGCCGAGCTGAAGGCCGAGGAAGCCGCTCTGCAGAGGGACGGCCAGGCTCTGGAGAGCCAGAAGGCCACGCTGGACCAGGGAACCTTCGACACCCGCGCGGCCGGCCTGCAGGTGCGGCTGAACGCCTACAAGCGCAAGTCGCAGCAGCGGGACAATGAGCTTGACCGCACGCAGCAGAAGGCTCTTGGCCGCGTCGGCCAGGAAATGGAGCCGATCATGCGTCAGGTCTACCAGCAGCGTCAGTGCAGCGTCCTGCTGCGCGCCGAGTCCGTTCTGGTCGCCAATCCGGCCATGGACATCAGCCCGGCGATCCTCAGCGGCCTCAACGCCAAGATCACTCAGTTCGCCTTTGAGCGCGAACGGCTGGACCAACCGGCCGCCACCCCGCAAGCTGCGGCTCCCGCCCGCAAATAGAACGACTCGGGCTATGCGCGGGTCGAGCTGAGAGTGCTTGATGCCTGACCCGCGCTTTTTCGAAGATCTGGGCCCCGTCTCCCTGGCGGAGCTCGCAGCGCTGACCGGGGCCGAATTGTCGGCGCCCGGGGCCGGCTCGGTTCAGGTCGCCCGCGTTGCGATCCTGGCGCGAGCGAGCGCCGACAGCATCACCTACTTCTCCGATCGCAAGCTGGCCGCCGAGCTGGCAGAGACCCGCGCCGCCGCGTGTTTTGTCACGCAGCGGGACGTCGGCCTCGTGCCCCAGGGCTGCGTCGCCCTGGTGACCCGCCAACCCGCCGCCGCCTACGCCATGTCCGGCCAACGGCTCCACCGGCCGCGCCTGCACGCCGGGGCGGCCGCGGTCTCCCGCGACGCGAGGGTGGAGGAGGGGGCGATCATCAGCCCTGGCGTGGCCATCGGCCAGGGCGCCCAGATCGGTCGGGGCTCCGTCGTCGGCCCCAACACCGTCATCGGGCCTGGGGTCACCATTGGCCGTGACTGCGTCATCGGCGCCAATGTCAGCATCCACTGCGCCCTGCTGGGCGACCGGGTGAAGATCCTGGCTGGCGCGGTCATCGGCGAGGCCGGCTTCGGCGCGACCGCCGGACCCACCGGGGTGATCGATATCCCGCAGCTTGGCCGGGTGATCCTGCAGGACGGGGTGACCGTCGGCGCCAACACCTGCATCGACCGCGGCGCCTATGAGGACACGGTCCTGGGGGAGAACACCAAGATCGACAACCAGGTGCAGATCGCTCACAACGTGCGCGTCGGCCGCAACTGCGTCATGGCGGCCTTCACGGGGATTTCAGGCAGCGTGACGATTGGGGATGGCTCGGCGTTCGGTGGCCGGGCCGGGGTGGCCGACCACGTCATCATCGGCGAAGGCGCTCAAATCGGCGCGGGCGCCGGCGTTTTCCGGGACGTCGCCCCCAAGGCGGTCATGGGCGGATACCCGGCCATGCCTATGCGAAAATGGCTGCGCGAAGTCGCCTGGCTGACCAAGGCGGCCGCCGTGCGCCGTCGGGAGGAACCTGATCAATGAGCCGCAAGGCCCCCGTCAACGAGTCTCCCACCGAGATCGACATCACCGAGATCGTGAAGCGGATCCCGCATCGCTATCCCTTCCTGCTGGTCGATCGCTGCGAGGACTACAAGGCCAGTGAATCCATCGTCGGCATCAAGTGCGTGACGATCAACGAGCCCTTCTTCCAGGGCCACTTCCCCGACTATCCGGTCATGCCGGGCGTGCTGATCATCGAGGCGCTCGCCCAGACCGGCGCGGTGCTGATGTCCAAGTCCCTCGAGGTGGACGTGGCCGGCAAGACCATCTTCTTCGTCTCGGTGGACAACGGCCGCTTCCGCCAGCCGGTGCGGCCCGGCGACGTCCTGCGCCTGAATGTCAAGGTGATCCGCGCCCGGGGCGACCTCTTCAAGTTCCAGGGCCAGGCGATGGTGGGCGACAAGGTGGCGGCCGAATGCGAGTTCGCCGCCATGGTCGTGGCCACCCAATGAGCGTCCAGGTCCATCCCACCTCCATCATCGCCGACGGCGCGGTCCTTGGCGACGGCGTGGTTATCGGCCCGTTCTGCACGGTTGGGCCCAATGTCAGGCTCGGCGCGGGCACCAGGCTGGTCTCCCACATCGTCGTGGACGGCCACACCGAGCTCGGCTCCGGGAACACCGTCTATCCCTTCGCCATGCTCGGCGGCCCGCCTCAGCACACCGCCTACAAGGGCGAGCCCACCCAGCTGGTGATCGGCGACCGCAACATCATCCGCGAGCACGCCACCATGAACGTCGGCACCGTCAACGGCGGCGGCGTGACCAGCGTGGGGTCTGATGGCCTGTACATGATCGAGAGCCATGTCGGTCACGACTGCAAGGTCGGCGACAACGTGATCCTGACCAAGCAGGCCACGCTGGGCGGCCACTGCCAGATCGGCGATTTCGTGATCGTCGGCGGCCTGGCCGCCGTCCATCAGTTCACCCGGGTCGGGCGGCACGCGATGATCGGCGGCCTGGCGGCCGTGGTGAAGGACGTCATCCCCTATGGCTCGGTCTGGGGCAACCACGCCCACCTCGAGGGGCTGAACCTGGTGGGCCTGAAGCGCCGGGGCTTCAGCCGCGAGACCATCAATACGATGCGCGCCGCCTATCGCATGCTCTTCGCCGACGAAGGCACCTTCCAGGAGCGCCTCGACGACACCATCGAGACCTATGCCGGGTCCGAGGAGGTCCGCGAGATCATCGACTTCATCCGCGCCGACGGCAGCCGCCCGCTCTGCCTGCCCGAGCGCGAGGTCTAGCCGCCGCATGCGCAAACTCGGCCTGATCGCCGGCGGCGGCACGCTGCCCCTGGAGATCGCCGAACACTGCGAGCAGGCCGGCCGCGCGGTCTTCATCGCTCGATTGAAGGGCTTCGCCGAGCCGCAGCTGAACCGCTTCCCGGGCGCGGACGTCGGCCTCGCCGAGATCGGCAAGACCATCAAGGCCCTCAAGCGCGCCGGTTGCCAGGCCGTCTGCCTGGTGGGCAATGTCAGCCGGCCGGACTTCAAGACGCTGAAGCCTGACCTTCGCGGCCTCGCCCTGCTGCCGGCGATCATTGCGGCGGCGCGGCATGGCGACGACGCCTTGCTGCGGGTGGTGCTGGACGAATTCGCCAAGGAGGGCTTCACCATCGAAGGCGCCCACGAGGCCAAGAGCGATCTCACCCTGCCCAAGGGCGCCCTCGGCGTCGTGTCGCCGGGTCCCGAGCACCAGGGCGACATCGACCGCGCCCTGCTGGTGGCCCGCGAGATCGGCCGCCTGGATGTCGGACAGGGCGCTGTGGTCTGCGACGGGTTGGTGCTGGCGGTCGAGGCCCAGGAGGGCACCGACGCCATGCTGCGCCGGGTGGCCCACGAAATCCCCACCGCTATCCGCGGAACCCCCGGCGCCTATCGAGGGGTGATCGCCAAGGCGCCCAAGCCGATTCAGGAGACCCGTGTCGATCTCCCCACCATCGGTCTCGCCACCGTCCAGCGGGCCGCTGCCGCCGGCCTGGCGGGTATCGTGGGGGAGGCTGGCGGACTGCTGGTTCTGGACCGCGAGGCGGTGATCGAGCTGGCCGACGAACTGGGCCTGTTCATCTTCGGAGTGGAACCGTGAGTAAGCCGCTCTGCGTGATGCTGGTAGCCACCGAGGCCTCCGGTGACGACCGGGGCGCGGGCCTGGCCAAGGCCCTGCGCGCCCGCCTGGGCGACAAGGTGCGCTTCATAGGAACAGGGGGCGCCCAGATGGCCGCCCAGGGCGTGGAAAGCCTGTTCGATATCGCCCAGCTCTCCATCCTGGGCGTGGTGGACGCGCTCGCCGTCTACCCCCGCGCCATGAAGATGGTGGACCAGACCGTGGCGCTTGCCGCTCGTGAGAAGCCCGACGTGGTGGTGCTGATCGATTCCTGGGCCTTCAGCCTGCGCGTCGCCCACCGCCTGCGGAAGATCGATCCCTCAATTCCGCTCGTGAAGTACGTCGCTCCCCAGGTCTGGGCGTGGCGCAAGGGCCGCGCCAAGGTGCTGGCGGGCGCCGTCGACCACCTGCTGTCGATCCACAGCTTCGACGCCCCCTATTTCGAGGCGGAGGGCCTGGCCACCACCTTCGTAGGCAACGCCGCCCTGAAGGTGGATTTCTCCAAGGCGGATCCCGCGCGCTTGCGCAAGAATCTCGGCATCTCGCCCCAGGCCCCGATCCTGCTCGTCCTGCCCGGCAGTCGTCCCAGCGAGATCGCCCGGGTCCTGCCGCCCTTCGGCGAGGCCGCCCTGATTCTGAAGGCCAGCCACCCGGACCTGGAGATTGTCATCCCCGCCGCGCCGACCGTGGCCGCGGCGGTCAAGGCGCAGGTCGCCGGCTGGACCCGCCGCGCCCATGTGGTGGAAGGCGATCAGGCCAAGCGGGACGCCATGAAGGCCGCCACCGCCGCGCTCGCCTGCTCGGGCACCGTCACCATCGAGCTGGCCCTGGCCGGCTGTCCCATGGTCATCGGCTATCGCATCGACAAACTGACCTACGCCCTGGTCAACCGGCTGGTGAAGCGGCCTATCACCCTCTTCAACATCGCCGCGGGAACGATCGTCGCCCCCGAGCTGATCCAGGATGATTGCACGCCGGAGAACCTCGCCCGCGAGGCCGCCCTGCGCCTGGACAATGCCGACATCGCCGGCCGTCAGGTCGCCGCCCAGTACGGCGCGCTGGAGAAGATGGGCCGTGGCGGGCCCGATCCCTCGGACGCGGCGGCTGACGCCATCCTCAAGATCATCGCCTGATCGCCAAAGAAAATCCGCCGAACCCGAGGGCGCGGCGGATGATCTTCGATCGGGCGAAGAGAGCGCCTAGCGCGTACTGATCGCGGTGTAGTCCCGTTGCGCGGCGCCGGTGTAGATCTGGCGCGGACGGCCGATCTTCTGCAACGGATCCTCGATCATTTCCTTCCACTGCGCGATCCAGCCCACGGTGCGGGCGACCGCGAACAGCACGGTGAACATCTCGGGCGGGAAGCCCAGGGCGCGCAGGGTGATGCCGGAGTAGAAGTCGACGTTCGGGTACAGCTTGCGCTCGATGAAGTAGGGGTCGGACAGAGCGATGCGCTCCAGCTCGATGGCCACCTTCAGCAGCGGGTCATCGGAATTCCCGACCTCGGCCAGAACCTCGTGGCAGGTCTTCTGCATGACCGTCGCGCGGGGGTCGTAGTTCTTGTAGACCCGGTGGCCGAAGCCCATCAGGCGGTAGCGGCGGTCCTTCACGCCCTGCACGTACTCGGGGATCCGATCGACGGTGCCGATCTCCTTGAGCATGTTCAGCGCTTCTTCGTTCGCGCCGCCGTGGCTCGGGCCCCAGAGGCAGGCGATGCCGGCCGCAATGCAGGCGAACGGGTTGGCGCCCGAGGAACCCGCCAGACGCACGGTCGAGGTCGAGGCGTTCTGCTCGTGGTCGGCGTGCAGGATGAAGATGCGGTCCATGGCGCGCGTCAGCACCGGGTTCGGAACCCAGTCCTCCGCCGGGACCGAGAAGCACATGCGCAGGAAGTTCTCGGCGTAGGACAGGTCGTTACGCGGATGCACGAAGGGCTGGCCGCGGAAGTACTTGAAGGCCCGAGCCGCGATCGTCGGCATCTTGGCGATCAGCCGGTGCGACGAGATCATCCGCTGCTGCGGGTCCTCGACGTTGGTGCTGTCGTGATAGAAGGCTGAGAGCGCGCCGACGGCGCCGACCATGATCGCCATCGGGTGGGCGTCGCGACGGAAGCCCTGGAAGAACCGATCAAACTGCTCGTGCAGCATCGTGTGGTAGGTGATGGTCTTCTCGAATTCCTCGGCCTCGGCGGCGGTCGGCAGTTCGCCGTGCAGCAGGAGGTAGCAGACCTCGAGGAAGCTGGACTTCTCGGCCAGCTGGTCGATCGGATAGCCGCGGTGCAGCAAGATGCCCGCGTCGCCGTCGATGAAGGTGATCTTGCTCTCGCAGGACGCCGTGGAGGTGAAGCCCGGGTCGTAGGTGAAGACGTCGGCCTCGGCGTAGAGCTTGCGGATATCGACGACGTCCGGACCGTCGACGCCCTTCAGAATCGGGAGTTCAACGGTCTTCTGACCGATGCTCATCTTCGCCGTGTCGGCCATGCCATCCCCTTCGCATGTCTGGAACAAAACGTCTGTTTGGGGAGCCTTATACCGCCTTACGCAGCGGGCGAAAGGGCATCGTCAAGCCTGCCGAGACTTTCCGCTTTTCCGAGGCTTACCAAGGCGCCGGCCAGATCGGGCGCCGGCGCGCCGCCAGACAGGACGCCACGTAAGGCGGGTCCGATCTTTCCAAGGCCTACGCCCTCGCTTTCGGCGAAGCCCCGCAGGGCGGCCTCCAGCGCGGGGACCTCCCAATCGGCCTGGCCGGCGAGGTTTTCGCGCAACCGGGTTAGCCGAGCGCGGGTCTCTTCATTCAGCATGCCGGTCACCTTTTCCGGCAGCTCCAGCGGCCGCGGCTTCAGGGCGAAGACCACGGCGTCGGCGAGTTCCAGCAGGGTCTTGGCCCCGTCGCGGACCAGGGGAATGGTGCGGTGCAGGATGGCTGAGTCGGCGTCGTGCACGGGCTCGCCGCGGCTCGTCCGGACCCTCTGGGTCAGGGCCACCAACCGGTCGATGTCGGCGAGGCGCAGATAGTGGTTGTTGATGTGGTTCAGCTTGGCCCAATCCAGCCGGGCGGGCGCGCTGACCACGTCGGTGACGTCGAACCAGCTTTGCGCCTGTTCGTCGCTGAAGATTTCGTCGTCGCCGTGGCCCCAGCCCAGGCGCGCCAGATAGTTTCGCATGGCCTCGGGCAGGTAGCCCATGTCGTCGAATTCACTCACCGCCTGGGCGCCGTGGCGCTTGGACAGCTTGGCGCCATCGGGCCCGTGGATCATCGGCAGGTGGGCCCAGACGGGAACCTCCCACCCCAGCGCCTCATAGATCAGGGTCTGGCGGGCGGCGTTGTTCAGGTGGTCGTCGCCACGGATCACGTGGGTGACCCCCATCTCGTGGTCATCGACGATGACGGCGAGATTGTAGGTGGGCGTACCGTCAGTCCGCAGGATGATCAGGTCATCCAGGTCCTTGTTCTTGAAGGTGACGTCGCCCTTCACCCGGTCGTGGATCACGGTCTCGCCCTCGCGGGGACCCTTGAAGCGCACGACATAGGGGCGGTCGTTGAAATTGGCGTCCTGATCGCGCCAGGGCGACTGCACCGCACGGCCCTCGGCGCGGGCGATTTCGCGTTCGGCGGTCAGTTCGTCAGCCGTCATGTAACAACGATAGGCGCGGCCGTTGGCCAGCAGCTCCTGGGCGGCCAGGACGTGGCGATCGGCGCGCGCGGCCTGGAACACCGGCTCTTCATCCGGGACCAGGCCCAGCCAGGCCATGCCGTCGAAGATCGCCTGGACGGCGGGCAGGGTGGAGCGTTCGCGATCGGTGTCCTCGATGCGCAACAGGAACTTGCCGCCGGTGCGCTTGGCGTAAAGCCAGTTGAACAAGGCCGTGCGGGCCGTGCCAATATGCATGTAGCCGGTGGGCGAGGGGGCGATACGGGTGACGACGGGGCGGTCGGACATCGAGCTCGGGACTGTGGGTGAGGCGGCGCCGGCGGAGGCCGACGCGATCGCGGCGCCTATTAACACGCCCGTCCGCAAGCTTCCTAGCGCCGCCGAAGTCTTCGCGTGGCTGCGCGCCCAGGCGGCCGCCCAGGCCGACCGGCTCAGCCTGTGGACCCCGGTCGCCTTCGGCTGCGGCGCCGCGGCCTATTTCGCCGTGCCGCGCGAGCCTGTGGCGGGGCTGGCCATCGCCGTCCTCGGGCTCGCCGGCCTCATGTTGCTGGCCCGCGCCCGATGGGGCGGCGGCCGGATTCTGGTCATCGCACTCACCCTCTCGGCCTTCGCCATGGCCGGATTCGCCGCCGGCAAGCTGCGCACGCAGCAGGTCCGCGCGCCGATCGCGCCAAGCGGCGAGGGGATGCAGACCGTCGAGGCCTTCGTGGTGGACATCGCCAATCCAGGGCAGGGCGGCCCGCGCCTGCTGCTCGCCCCGATCCGGGTCAGCGGCCTCGCTCCCGAGTCCACGCCGATCCGGGCCCGCATGACCCTGCAGCCCGACACGCCCTTGCCGGCGCCTGGCGTGGCGATCCGCGTGCGCGGCATGCTCAATCCGCCGCCGCCGCCCGCCAGCCCCGGCTCATACGACTTCGCCCGCGACGCCTTCTTCGAGGGAATCGGCGGCGTCGGCTTCACCCTGACCTCGCCGCGGCAGATTTTCGCCGAGCCGCCGCCCTGGAGGCTGGCGCTGGAGATGCGGGTCAACGCCGCCCGGTGGACCCTGGCCCGCAAGATCGTCGACGAGATGGGGGTGGAGAGCGGCGGCTTGGCCGCGGCCATGGTGACCGGTCACGAAGCCTTCGTGCCCCGCGAGCAGGTGGACGCCCTGCGCGCCTCCGGCCTGGCCCACATCATCTCGATCTCGGGCCTGCACATGGCCATCGTCGGAGGCTTCGCCTTCGCGGGCGTGCGGTTGCTGATCGCCGCCTGGCCCTGGCTCGCCCTGCGGGTGTCCAGCAAGAAGACCGCGGCCCTGTTCGGCCTTGTCGCCGTGCTGAGCTACCTTGTGCTCTCGGGGGCGCCGGCGCCGGCGGAGCGGGCGGCGATCACGGCGGCGGCGGCCTTCGGGGCCATCCTGGTGGATCGTCGCGCCATCAGCCTGCGCACCTTGGCCATCGCCGCCCTGGTGATCCTGGCCCTGCAGCCCGAGGCGGTGACCGAGCCTGGCTTCCAGATGTCCTTCGCCGCCACCACGGCTCTGGTGGCCATGGCCGAGCTCTGGCCCCGCCCGATCCGCGAGATCAACGCCCCCTGGCCGATCCGCGCCGTCCAGGGGGTGGGGACTTGGCTGGGGGCCAGCCTGGTCGCCAGCTTCGTCGCCGGGATGGCGACCGGCCCCTTCGCCATGCAGCACTTCAACCGGGTCTCCACCTTCGGGCTGATCGCCAACCTGCTGGTGGCGCCGATCTCGTCCTTCCTGATGATGCCGGCCCTGGCGCTCGGCGCGATCCTGGCGCCCTTCGGCCTGGGCGACTGGCCGCTGCGAGCCGCCGGGGTCGCCATCGACACCATGAACCTGATCGCCGCCAAGGCCGCGGCCATGCCCAACGCCCAGCTGATCATCGCCAGCGCGCCGGGCTGGACCCTCGCGGCCGCCTTCCTTGGCATCCTCTGGCTCTGCCTGTGGAAGGGGCCACTGCGCTGGCTGGGCCTGCCCTTCGCCCTGGCCGTCAGCCTGGCGCCCCGCCCGCCGACACCTGACATCTGGGTCGCCGCCGATGGCTCGACCCTGGCGGTGCGGGAGGGCAGGACGGCGGTTCTCTTCCGACCTGACGTCAAACTGTTCGGGGCCGAACTCTGGGCCCGCCGGCGCGGCCTGGAACCAGCCGTGCAGGGTCTGGCGGCCCGTGACGCCCTCTATGACTGTGACCGCTGGTCTTGTGCTCCGCGCGTTGGCTCATCGCCTCGCGTGGCCGCCGTCTTCACCCGGCGCGCCTCGACGATCGAGAAGAAGCTGCCGCTGTTCTGCCAATGGGCCGCGGTGGTCGTGGTGCGGGGCGCGGCGACCGCCGCCGACTGCCCCGGAGCGCTGCTGTTGACGCAGGACGACTTCGCCAGGGGCGGGTCGGCCGAACTCTACCGCGCGGCCTCCGGCTGGCGGATCGTGTGGGCCCAGAGCCTGCGCGGTCAGCGGCCCTGGACCGGCGGTGTGATCGCCGATCAGGCCGACTGACGGCGCCTAGTGGTACTTGCGGATCAGCCCGACGAGCCGGCCCTGCACCTGGACCTGGTCGGGACCGAAGATGCGGGTCTCATAAGCCGGGTTGGCGGCCTCCAGGGCGATGGAGGCCCCCTTCTTGCGCAGGCGCTTGAGGGTGGCTTCCTCACCCATCACCAGGGCGACGACGATTTCGCCGGAGGTGGCGGTATCGGTCTTGCGGATAACGACATAGTCGCCGTCCAGGATGCCAGCGTTGATCATGGAGTCGCCCTGGACTTCGAGGGCGTAGTGCTCCCCCGCGCCCAGCATGCTTTCGGGCACATGCATGCGGTCGCGTTCCTGCTGGATCGCCTCGATTGGGGTGCCGGCGGCGATCTTGCCCAGGACCGAAATCTCGCGGGTGTCGTTGGCCGCGTTCATCGCAGGCTGGGCTGCGCCGGCCTCGACCAGTTGCGGCTTGAACGGGGCGCGGCCCTTGGGCGGGGAAGAGGTGGTGGCCTGCTGCGGCAGCTTCACCACTTCCAGGGCGCGGGCCCGGTGCGGCAGGCGGCGCAGGAAGCCGCGTTCCTCCAGCGCCGTGATCAGGCGGTGAATGCCGGACTTGGAGGCCAGGTCGAGGGCCTCCTTCATCTCGTCGAAGGAGGGCGAGACGCCGCTCTCCTTGATCCGCTCATGGATGAACATGAGCAATTCGTGCTGTTTACGAGTGAGCATTGGACGACGAGCCCTTGAAGAACAAAGCGGAAACCTTGCCGATGTTCTCTAGACGTTCTTCGTTAATGTCAAGTTGACCGAAAGCTAGGCCAAAAGCGCTCGCGCCGCGGCGGCCACATCGGCCTGACGCATCAGGCTTTCCCCCACCAGCATGGCGCTGGCGCCAGAGCGCTCCAGCCGGGCTGCGTCAGCGGCGGTGAAGATGCCGCTTTCCGTTACCAGCAAGGCGTTTGCGGGGGCGAGCGCCGCCAACCTTTCGGTGATGGCCAGGTCGATGCTGAAGCTGCGCAGGTCGCGGTTGTTGACCCCCACCAGGGTCGCGCCCAGGTCGCCTGCGCGCGCCATCTCGGCCTCGTCGTGCACCTCGACAAGCGCGTCCATGCCGAATCGCGCCGCCTCGGCCATCAGGTCGCGGGCGGTGGAATCGTCGACCATGGCCATGATCACCAGGATGGCGTCGGCCCCCAGCGCCCGCGATTCGGCCACCTGCCAGGGGTCCACCAGGAATTCCTTGCGCAGGCAGGGCAGGGCGCATGCGTCGCGTGCCGCCGTCAGGAAGCTGTCAGCCCCCTGGAAGCTCGGCGTGTCGGTCAGCACCGAGAGGCAGGCCGCGCCGCCCGCCTCATACGCCTTGGCGAGCGACGGGGGATCGAAGTCCTCGCGGATCAGCCCCTTGGAGGGTGAGGCCTTCTTGATCTCGGCGATCAGGCCCAGGCGGCCCGGCGCATGGGCCCGCTCCAGGGCGGCGCGGAACCCGCGCGGAGCCGAGGCCTGGGCCGCCGCGGCTTCGACCTGCTCGACGGTGCGCTGCGCCTGTCGTTCGGCCACCTCGACGCGCTTGTAGGCGGCGATCTTGTCGAGGATGTCGCTCATGGCGCGCTCGTGATGGCGGCCAGGGTGGTGAGCGCCGTCTTGGCCCGGCCGTCGTCGATCACCGCGCGCGCCAGGTCGATGCCGTCGCGCAGGGTCTCGACCTTCTCGCCCACCAGGAAGGCGGCCGCGGCGTTCAACAGCACGATGTCGCGATAGGCGCCGGTCTCCCCGTCCAGCAGGGCGCGCAGGGCCACCGCGTTTTCGGCCGGGCTGCCGCCGGTGAGGTCGGCCAGGGCCGCGCGGGGCAGGCCGACGGCTTCCGGGGTGATGGTGAAGAGCCTGGCCTGGCCGTCGCGCCATTCGGCCACGACGCTCTCGCCCGTGGTGGTCATCTCATCCATGCCGCCGCCGTGCACCACCCAGGCGCGCTCGGAGCCGAGGGCCCCCAGCACGCGGGCCAGGGGCTCGACCCAGCGCTCGGCGAAGACTCCCATGACCTGGCGCTTGGCGTTGGCCGGGTTGGTTAGCGGTCCCAGCAGATTGAATACCGTGCGGAAACCAAGCTCTGCCCGGATCGGCGAGACATGGCGCATGGCGCCGTGATGGGCCTGGGCGAACATGAAGCAGATGCCGGCCTCATCCAGGGCCTTCATCTGCCGGTCGACGGGAGCGTTGATGTCCACCCCCAGTTCGGTCAGCACATCGGCGGTGCCGGAGCGCGAGGACAGGGCGCGGTTGCCGTGCTTAGCCACTTTCAGCCCGCCGCCGGCGGCGACGAAGCCCACGGCGGTGGAGATGTTCAGCGTATGCAGGCCGTCACCGCCGGTGCCGCAGACGTCCATCACGGCATAAGGCGGATCCAGGGTCACGGCGGCGCGGCGCATGGCCTTGGCGCAGGCGGTGATCTCGCCCACCGTCTCGCCACGCAGGCGCATGGCGGTGATGGCCGCGGCCACCTGGGCCGGCGACGGTTCGCCCCGCAGGCAGGCGGCGAAGAACTCTCCTGCGTCCTCGTCCGATAGCGTCTGGCCATCGGCCAGCCGGCCCAGAAGCGGCTTGAAAGCGTCCGACATCAGGCCGGCACGTTTCGCGGCACGCCGGCCAGTTCCAGGAAATTGGCCAGCAGATGGTGGCCGCCCTCGGTGGCGATGGATTCCGGATGGAACTGCACGCCATGGATGGGCCGGGTCTTGTGCTGGAAGCCCATGACCTCGCCGTCTTCTGTCCAGGCGGTGATCTCCAGGACGTCGGGCAGGGTTTCACGCGCCACCGACAGGCTGTGATAGCGGGTGGCGGTGAAGTCCTGGGGCATGCCCGCGAACACACCCTTGCCGGTATGGTGCATCGGGCTGGTCTTGCCGTGCATGGTGGCCTTGGCGCGCACCACCTGCCCGCCGAAGGCCTGGCCGATGGACTGGTGGCCCAGGCAGACCCCCAGGATCGGCAGATTCTCGGGGGCCTTCTCGATCAGCTCCAGGCAGATGCCGGCCTCGTTGGGGGTGCAGGGGCCGGGCGACAGCAATATGCCGTCGGGCTTCAGGCCGAGCGCCTCTTCGACGGTGATGGCGTCGTTGCGATAGACGAGGGTCTCCGCCCCCAGCTCGTTCAGATAGTGGACGAGGTTGTAGGTGAAGCTGTCGTAGTTATCGATGACCAGGATCATGGGTGTCCATCTAGGCTGTAGGCGCTGCTGCGCCAAGTCCACGCATTGCATGCTGTGCGAGTTGGGCGGACCCTGTGGCCATGACGACCGCTGATTCCGTCCTCGACGCCGACCAGATCGCCCGCGCCCGGCTGCTGCTGGCGACCCCGGTGATCAAGGAATCCATGTGGCCGGTGTTGTGCGCCGCGGCGTTCGCGGCCTCGACCGCGCTCACCCTGGCCACCGCCATGATCCTCGCCCCGCCGGTGATCACCCAGCACGTGGTGCAGGGCGAGCGCTAAGCGCCGTCGGCGATAGCCCTCAGGCTCAGACGAACCGCCAGCTTTCCTCGGCCGCCCGGCGCAGGGCGCGGGCCTTGTGCAGGGTCTCGTCGTACTCGGCGTCGGCGTCGCTATCGACCACCACCCCGCCGCCGGCCTGGACGTACATCATCCCGTCCTTGAAGCAGGCCGTCCGCAGCACGATGCAGGTGTCCACCGAGCCGTCGGCGCCGAAATAGCCGACCGCGCCGGCGTAAGCGATGCCGCGCTTCTCCAGCTCCAGCTCGTCGATGATCTGCATGGCTCGCACCTTGGGCGCGCCCGACAGCGTGCCGGCCGGCAGGGCGGCCATCAGCACGTCCACTGGATCCAGGCCGTCGGGCGCGTCGCCCTCGACGTTGGAGACCAGGTGCATGACGTGGCTGTAGCGCTCCACGAAGAAGCTGGCCGTCACTCGGACATGCGACCCCTTGGAGGGCTTGGGCGGCTCGTTGGCGCCGGCCTTGTTGAGCATCGCCACCCGGCCCACGTCATTGCGGCCCAGGTCCAGCAGCATCAGGTGCTCGGCCCGCTCCTTGGGGTCGGCGATCAGCTCGGCCTCCAGGGCGCGGTCCTCCTCCGGCGTCGCGCCGCGGGGCCGCGTGCCGGCGATGGGGCGAATGGTGATCTTGCCGTCCCGCAGCCGCACCAGGATCTCCGGCGACGAGCCCGCCAGCTGGAAATCCCCGAAGTTCAGATAGAACAGGAACGGCGAGGGGTTCATCCGCCGCAGGGAGCGGTAGAGGGCGAAGGGATCGCGGCTGAAGGGCGCGCGGAACCGGTGGCTCGGCACCACCTGGAAGATGTCGCCGGCGCGGATGTAGTCCTTCGCGCGGCCGACGATGGCCCGGTAGTCCTCGCGACTTACCGGGGTGGTGAAGGCGTCGGGTTCAGGCACGCCGTTTCCGGCCAGTGGCGGGGCAGGCTTGCGGAAGTCATCCATGACGCCTGCCAGCCGCGCCTGGGCGGCGTCGAAGGCGTCCCTGGCCGACAGGCTGTCGGGGCGCACGGTCGTCACCAGGATGATCTCCTGGGCGATGGCGTCGAAGATCGCCACGATGGACGGTCGTATCATCAAGCCGTCGGGCAGGTCCAGCGGGTCCGGGTTGATGTCCGGCAGCTTCTCCACCAAGCGGATCATGTCGTAGCCTATGGCCCCGAACACCCCGGCCGACATCGGCGGCAGTCCGGCCGGCAGATCCAGCCGCGAGGCCGCCACCAGGTCGCGCAGTGAATCCAGGGCGCCGCCTGACTGGGTCACGAACTGACCGGACTCGATGGCCGGGCCTTGCGCGATCTCCGCCACATCGCCACGGCACTTCCAGACCAGGTCCGGCTTCATGGCGATGACCGAATAGCGCCCCCTCCAGGCCCCGCCCTCGACGCTCTCGAACAGGAAGGCGTAGGGCCGGCCGTGGGCGATCTTCAGATAGGCCGAGACCGGGGTCTCGAGGTCGTCGATCAGCCGGGTCCAGACGACCTGCGGCGCGCCTTGGGCATATTTCTGCTCAAAGTCCGCAAACGCAGGCTCGATCATCACTTGGCCTTTTCCGTCTTGGGCGCCGGGGCGTCCTTCTTGGGTTCGATGGGTTCCAGGCCGATCGCGAGCCGGGCGTTGTTGGGATAGGTCTTCACCTTCACCAGCGTCCCTGCCGCCTTCTGGGCGTCGGCCTGGATTTCGCGGAAGGTCGACTCGGTCATCTGCGGGCGGCTCTCCTCGGTCATCCGGGCCAGGGTCGGGCCGGTCGGGGCGCGAACCGCCTCCAGCTTGGCGACCACCAGGCCGAAGGTGGGCGCCTCGGCGGTGTAGACCTCGCCGGGCTTGGCGCCGAAGGTCTTGATCAGGGCGTCCTGGGACAGGGCTTGGCTCTGGCCGGCGTTGCGGCGGTCGAGGCCGGTGGCGCGGCCTACGCGGGCGCCGACGCTGGAGGCCACGGCTTCCAAGGTCTCACCCTTGCGCACCCGGGCGGCGAGTTCGTCGGCCTTGACCTGCAGGCGCTTGACCATTTCGCGCATCATCCAGACGCGGACCAGTTGCGGCTTCACCTCGGCGAGGGGCGGCATGGACTTGGGCGTGATCTTCTCGACGCGGACGGCGTAGTACTCGCCGTTTCCGGCCTCCTCGACCCCGCTCTCTCCGCCCTGCGGCAGGCTGAAGGCGGTCGCCAGCAGCTTGGGATTGATGCCCGACACCGGCTGCCCTTGGGGTCCCGCGCCCTGGGCGGAGACGGGGCCGATGGTGAAGGTGGGCACATTGGCCTTCTTGGCGGACTCGGCCAGGTTGGCGCCGCCGCCGTGGGCGTCGTCATAGGCCTGGGTCATCTCGTAGACCTTCTCGGCGGCGGCGTCCTTGCGCAGCTCGGCCTCGAGCTGGGGCCGGATCTCCTCCAGGGTCACGGCTTGGCCGGGTGTGACCTTGCTGACCCGGATGACCGCGAAGCCGAGGTCGCCCTTCACCGGCGCGATCTGGCCGACGGGCAGGGTGAAGGCGGCCTGGCCCACCTTGGGGTCGGCGATGGCGGTGCGCGGCTTGTCGGCATAGGTGATGGCGTCGACGCCCAGGGACTTGGCGATGGCGCCGGGATCCTCGCCCTTGGCCAGCCGGGCGGCCACGGCCTGGGCCGCGGCGGCGTCCTTGGCGGGGATCTGCACGAGGCTGCGGGTCTCGGGCCGCGACAGGGTGTCCCTGCGGAATTCGAAGCGCTTCTGCAGCTCGGCCGGATCGATGGGCAGGTTGGCGCTGATCATCGCTGGGCTGAAATGCACCACGGTCAGCACGCGGAACTCCGGCCGGGTCAGGGCCGCGGCGTTTTCCTTCATCAGCTCGGTGAGCTGGGCGTCGGTGGGCAGGGCGGGCGCGGTGACGTTGCGCGGGTCGATGGTGAAATAGCCGACATCGCGGCTCTCCATCGCGTAGATCGCCCCGAGCGCGGTATAGGCCCGCGGCACCCGCAGGCCATTGGCCAGGGCCGAGACCAGATGGCTGCCGGCGACCTGGTCGCGCATGATCAGCTCAAAGGCGGGCGGCGTCAGGCCATTCTCATTCAGGCGCTCAGCGTAGAGGTTCTTGTCGAAGCGGCCCGAGACCTGGTCGAAGAAGGCCGGGATCTTCTGCAGTTCGCGGGTGATCAGGGTGTCGGAGGGCTTGATGCCGATCTTGGCCAGCATCTCGCCAAAGGCCTCCCGGCTCGCCACCTCGTTCAGGACGCGGGTGTCCAGGCCGTTGGCCGCCGCCATCTCGTTGGTGATCGGCTGACCCACCTGCTGCTCGGCGCCTTTGCGGAAGCTGTCGAACTCCCGCTTGAAGTCGGCGGTCGAAACCTTGCGCGAGCCCGCCGTCACCACGGCGTTCGAAGTGCTCCCCGTGAACACGTCATTGATCCCGAACAGTGCGAAGCTCACGACAAGCAGGCCGATCAGGACGAGGGCGACCCAGGATTTTGCGAACTGACGGATGGCGGCGAGCATTTGGCGGTCTTCCTGGCCCCGCGGGGCGAGCATCGGAACGGGCGGTATAGTGGAGGCCGCTTGGACCCCGCAAGCGCGTGACAGAATTCTCAAGGCGCCTTACTCGCCCAAGGAACACGACAAAAGCGAGGCCTTGATGACCGCCCCCGTCCCCTTGATCGCCGGAAACTGGAAAATGAACGGGGATTCCGCGTCCCTCGGGGAGGCCCTGGCCACCGCCGCGGGCCTCGGATCGACCCGGGTGCGGGTGGCCATCTGTCCGTCGGCGACCCTGGTGTCCCGGATGGCGGACGCGCTCAAGGCGACCAATGTGCTAGTGGGCGGCCAGGACTGCCGCGCCGAGGTTTCCGGCGCCTATACCGGCGACGTGGCGGCCGAGCAGCTGGCGGACGCCGGCGCCGAGCTGGTGATCCTCGGGCACTCTGAGCGGCGGGCCGGCTACGGCGAGACCGACGCCCTGGTGGCCGCCAAGACCCAGGCGGCCCTGCGCGCGGGCCTGGAACCCATCGTCTGCGTCGGCGAGACCCTGGACGAACGCAAGGCCGGCAAGGCCCTGGAGATCGTCACCGGGCAGGTGCGGGGTTCGCTCCCCGCCGAACTGGCCGGCAAGGTCTTCTCCGTGGCCTATGAGCCCGTCTGGGCCATCGGCACGGGCCTGACCCCCTCCACCGAGGAGATCGTCGAGGTCCACCGCGCCATCCGTCAGACCCTGACCTCGATCTTCGGCGCCCATGGCGCGACGGTGGCCATCCTCTACGGCGGCTCGGTGAAGCCCTCCAACGCCGCCGAGATCCTGCATGCCGACGAGGTGGGCGGGGCCCTCGTGGGCGGCGCGTCCCTGAAGGCCGCCGACTTCCTGGGGATCATCGCAGCGGTCTAGTCGCCGCCGCGGCCCACATCCTCGTCGCCCTCTTGGCCCTTGGCGTCGGCGCCGGCGAGGGTGCTCTTGGTCCCCGAAAGCCCGTCGCCCAAGGCGTTGCCGCCACCGCCCGCAGCCTCCGCCAGGTCGCGTTCGGCGCCGGGATCGGGCGCGTCGGGCTTGCCGGTGATGTCGGATTCCTTGGTGGCTTCGCCGGCGGCGTTGCCGATCTGGGGGCGGGGGGTCATCAGCTGTTCCTCGGGAGTTGCTGCGCACTCAACGAACGCCTCAGCCCGCTGTTCCAGCCTCGCTGAGGTGCAGCGCGCCCGCCCTGTGGTCCAGGCCCACGCGGAACCCTTTCAGCAGACCGGCGCCGATCAGGCCGTCCGGCAGCGGGCTTCCGGCTTGCGCCGCGAAGATGCTCACCTTCACATCGCGCAGGGTGAAGCCCGCGAACCGAACTTGGTGGGCGGTGACCATGCGATCCACGCTGGCGCCGCCGATCCCGATGGACCGAACGGAGGTCAGCTTGCGGGCCTGATCGAGCAGGCCCGCGGCGCCCGCGGCCTGATCCGAAAGCGCCAGGGCGCCGGAGGCCCCGGTGTCGACGAGGGCCGAGATTGGCGCCCCGGATTCAACGCTGACCTCCAAATGCAGTCCGCCGCTCTTCCGGGTCACCGGGGCAAGCACAGAATTCTTGGGCGGAGCATAGGCCTCGTGCCGCAGAAAGGCGGCGCGCCGGCGCGGATAGTCCACCTCCAGGATGACCGAACGCAGGACATCGCGTCCCAGCAACATATCGAAGGGTTGGTTGGTGAAGGCCGAGATGGCGGCCAGATTCAGCACCGCGGCGCGGATCCGCTCGATCCTCAGCGCCCCGAGATCCAGATCCAGCCCGACCGTGTGGGTGATGCTTGGCCCGCCGCCGACGCCGTAAGCCAGGACCGGCAGAGGCAGGCCCGCGGCCAGGCCCAGGCGGCGGGCGAATCCGGCGTCGATGGCCGAGGACTGGGCGCCGGAATCCACCAGCACCCGGATCGGGGCGCCGGCCACCGCGCCCTGCAGCATGATGAACCCCCCGGCGCGCGGCAGGTCGATCCACCCGCTTCCCGAGACGTCGCCGGCGAAGATCACCCGGGGCGCGCTGAATTGCCCACCGTTGCGCACAAAGACGATGCCGGCTGCGCCGGCGCCCAGGAAGGCGAGTTGTCCCAGCAGGGCGCGGCGGGTGGTCAGGACGGCCTCATGGGGCGGGAAGGGGGCGGCCCCCTAGATGGGGCCGCCGGCCGGGCGTTGAAGGGGCCGTTCCAGGGTGACCTTGAAGAACCGCGTCTCCACGCCCTCGATCCCGAAATCGTTATCGTTCACCAGGAGGATTTCCCGGTCCGACAGCAGGATCATGCCCTCCAGGTCCGGTGCGACCTCCGGCGCGTCGTCGCTGGTGAAGACCAGCTCTTTTCGCAGGTTCCCGCCAGCGCCCCTCAGGTCGACCACGTAGATCTTGCTGGTGTGGGAAATCCGCTCCAACACCAGCAGGCGACCTTCGCCCACGCACAGCAGTTCGCCGATCTTCAGGTCGGCGGGCGCCACCGGCCCGGCCTCGAGGTCCCGGAGAAAGCTGTCTGGCGGGTCGAAGGGGTAGCTGTGCTCCGCCAGCAGGGCGCCTGACGCCGCGTCCAGGGTCCAGATCCGCACGGCCCCGGCCTCGTCCCCTTCGAAGGCGCTCTGGAACCCCGCATAGAGGCGGGTCTCGTCGGCCGACACCGCCAGCCCCTCGAAGCCGCGATTGAGCCGCCGTCGCCCCGCGATCGCGGGGAGCAGGTCCACGGCGCCGGGCCAGGCCAAGCCCTGCGGCGTCCAGCGGGTCTCCACCACGCCCTGCTCGCTGACCTTCATCAGCGAGGGCCCATACTCCTCCGCCACCCAGAACGAGCCGTCGGCCAGGGCCGCGACCGCTTCCGAGTCCGCCCCGTTCACGTCCGCAGCCAGCGGCCGCCCTTCCACGTCGAACAGCGGCTCCATGGACACCTCGGCGCCCCCAGGGAGAGGGAGGCCGGTCACCGGGGCGCCCGAGGCCACCCGCAAGCGCAGGGTCCGAAGGCGCTCGATCCGGTCGCCGGTGATCTGCAGCTCCGAGAGGCTGGGCCCGATCTGCGGCATCGGCAGGATCTTGGCCCCCGCCACCTCGCGCAGGTGGTCCAGCCCCTCGACGCCGTAGTCCTCGCGGGCCTGCTTGATGCTGAGGTTCGGCCCCCGGTCGCCCAACGCCCATAATCGCCCCGGTGGGTCGCCTGGACGCCGGGTCAGACCCGAGCCCAACCCCAGGGTCGCGCGCAACACGCCGGCGGGCAGAGCGACCTCGCCCAGCGGCTGGTCCTGCCAGGCGAGCCGTTCGACTGTGAAGCGGGGCGAGGTCATGTGAAGCCTTCCGGACCTGTCGAATTCGATAGCTTGATGCCTGGCCGTGCATCACGACGATCCTGCGGATCGTTATGCACATCCCCTCCGGAGTTCGGCCATGACCGATATGACCTCCTATCTCGGCTGGAAGATCGACTACGGCCAGCCCGTGGGGGAGCCGGCGTTTCTGGATCCAGGCTCCGTCCACTGGCGAGTGTACAAGAACCCGATCGCGCTGGCGGTCGGCGGGGTGGCCGCCGTGCTGCTGGAATTCGCCGACCCCCGCATCCGTTCCGGCGTCTGGGACCATTCGACCTTCAAGACCGACCCCATCGGACGCTCCAGGCGCACCGGCGTCGCCGCCATGGTCGGGGTCTATGGTCCGCAGAGCGCGGCGCGACGGGTCATCCAGGGCGTCACCAACATGCATGGCCGCGTGGCCGGGAACACCCCCGCCGGCGAAGCCTACAAGGCTCTGGATGTCGAACTGCTGGACTGGGTCAGCGCTACGGCCGGCTATGGGTTCCTGAACGCCTATGACCGCTTCGTCTCGCCGCTGAACGAGGCTGACAAGACCCGCTTCTACGAGGAGGCCGGCCCCGTCGCCCGGCTCTACGGTGTGCAGTCCTCGCCAAAATCCACCGCGGACGTCCTGGGGATGATGCAGACGCTGGCGCCCCGCTTCGAGCCGCACCCCATCGTCACCGAATTCCTGGGCATCATCCAGTCGGGCCAGGCCGCGCCGGCCGCGCCGAAGTTCCTGCACCGAGCCCTGGCGCGGGCCTCAGTCTCCCTGCTGCCCCTCGCCGTGCGCCAGAAGCTGGCCCTGGGGTCGGAGTACGACCTGACGGCGACCGACCGCCTCGCCCTGAAGGCCGCCGGAAAGCTCGCCGACCGCATCCCGGTCCCGGGCTCCGCGCCCTGCGAGGCCAGCAAGCGCCTCGGCCTGCCGGCCAACTTCCTCTATCTCAGCCGCGGCACGCAGGAACGGCTGCTGGCGGGCGCGCCGGAAGCGGCGGGCTAGGGGCCCTTCAACTCCACCGTGTTGCCTTCGGGATCCTGCAGGTACAGCGACAGCCCATCGCCATGCGCGCCGTAGCGCGGGCCCTCGTCGGTGATGGTCACGCCATGCGCCGTCAGGTGGGCCCGGATCGCCGCCCCATCGAAGGGCGCGACGGTCAGGCAGAAGTGGTCCAGGTTCCGGCCCTCGACGCCCGGGCCCGCGCCGCCCAATGCCCCGAGCGGGCCCTCGAGGGTCACCAGGTCGATCAGGTTCACGCCGGCCCGCAGGTGGGTCAGGCCCAGCTCCGGCCGGTCCCAGTCCATCGAACAGCCCAGGACCTCGATGTAGAAGCCCACCATGGTGGGCTTGTCGCGGATGCGCAGGACGATGTGGTCGAAGCCGGCGAGTTGGATCGGATGGTCGGTCATCAGTCTCACATAGTCCGCCCGGCTAGAGCAGCAAGCCGAACAGCCGGCAGTCGCGGCGGTCGCCGTCGCGCAGGACGTGGCCGCGCAGCAGGCCTTCCTCGGTGAAGCCCAGCTTCTCCAGCAAGGCGTCGGAGCGCCGGTTGCCCAGATGCGTCCGCGCCGTCAGCCGCCGGATGCCGCTTGAGGCGGCGTGCGCGATCACCGCGCGCATGGCCTCCAGGCCATAGCCCTGGCCCCAGGCGCCGCGGCCGAGCATGAAGCCGACCTCCGCCCGCTTGTGCCAGCGGTCGATATCCGACAGGTCGCAGATCCCCAGGAATTCCTCGCCGTCCAGGGCGCGCATGGCCCAGTACACCGCCCGCCCGGCCGCCATGTCCTCCACCTGCCCGGCGACGATGGCGGCGATCAGGTCTGGGTCGTCGATCTCGGGCACGTCCCAGTGGGCCATGACCTCGGCGTCGCTCATCATCGGAAACAGCAGGGCGGCGTCCGAAACCTCAAGCGGACGGAGGCTCAGGCGTTCGGTTTCGAGAATCATGGGCTTGCTCGACACGTGCAACGCCCTAGCTATGGCCTTGCGTCCCTCTCAGTGGTAGAGCGCGCGCTTCATTTCGGCTCCGTTCCTTCGGCCGAGGCTACCGGACGTACACATGCTGCTTGGCATCCTGCTCACCATCCACATCATCGTCTGCATCTGCCTCATCGCCGTGGTGCTGATGCAGCGGTCCGAAGGTGGCGCGCTCGGCATGGGGGGCGGCCCGTCCGGTTTCATGAGCGCGCGGGGCGCCGGTGACCTGCTCACCCGCATCACCTGGATCCTCGGATCGATCTTCTTCATCATCAGCCTGGCGCTCACCCTGCTGTCGGGACGTCAGGGCGCTTCGGATTCCGTCGTCGACCGGATGAAGGTCGAGGCCATCGACCCCAACAAGCTGAACCAGCCCGCCCAACCGGCGCCCACCGACCCCAACGCGGCCCCGCCGCCGCTGTCGGCCCCGACCCCGCAGGTCCGCAATCCCTTCACCGGCGACGCCGAGGGCGCCCCGGCCGCCCCCGCGCCGACCAACCCCTGATCTAAGGTTTTCATGGGCAAGCCGACCTCATCGCCGCATCTGCGGCGCGATCTCCCATGGCTTGCCGGGTGCGGCCTTTGCGCCCCTCAACAGGTTTTCGCGAATCACCTGAGCGCCAAGGCCCCGAATCACCGCTACTCTGAACGCCCATGACCCGGTACATTTTCATCACCGGCGGCGTGGTCTCCTCCTTGGGAAAAGGTCTCGCCTCCGCCGCGCTTGGCGCGCTCCTGCAGGCGCGGGGCTACAAGGTCCGCCTTCGCAAGCTCGACCCCTATCTGAACGTCGATCCGGGGACGATGAGCCCCTATCAGCACGGCGAGGTCTTCGTGACCGACGACGGCGCCGAGACCGACCTGGACCTGGGCCACTACGAGCGCTTCACCGGGGTGAACGCGACCAAGGCCGACAACATCACTACCGGCCAGATCTACAAGACCATCATCGAGAAGGAGCGGCGCGGCGACTACAACGGCGCCACCGTCCAGGTGATCCCCCACGTCACCGACCAGATCCGCGAGTTCGTGCTGTCGGACCCGGGGGAGGGCGTCGACTTCGTGCTGGTGGAGATCGGCGGCACGGTCGGCGACATCGAGGGCCTGCCGTTCTTCGAGGCCATCCGCCAGCTGGGCCAGGAGCTGCCCCGCGGCCACGCCTGCTACATCCACCTGACCCTGCTGCCCTACATCAAGACCGCCGGCGAGATGAAGACCAAGCCGACCCAGCACTCCGTCAAGGAGCTGCGGTCCATCGGCATCCAGCCCGATATCCTGCTCTGCCGCTGCGAGATGCCGATCCCGGCCGGCGAACGCCGCAAGATCGGTCAGTTCTGCAATGTCCGTGAGAGCGCCGTCATCCAGGCGATGGACAGCGCCAACATCTACCACGTGCCCCTGGACTACCACGCCCAGGGGTTGGACCGCGAAGTGCTCGACGTCTTCGGCATGGCCGACACCGCGCCCGCGCCGGACCTGTCGCGCTGGCAGTCGATCTCCGACACCCTGACCAACCCGGACGGCGAGGTGAACATCGCCATCGTCGGCAAGTACACCGGCCTCACCGACGCCTACAAATCCCTGGTGGAGGCCCTGATCCACGGCGGCGTCGCCCAGAACGTGCGGGTGAAGTTCGACTGGATCGAGGGCGAGGCCTTCGAACGCGAGGAAGGCCTGATCGCCGAGCGCCTGACCGAGGTGCACGGCGTCCTGGTGCCTGGCGCCTTCGGCGAACGCGGCTCGGAGGGCATGATCCGCGCCGTCCAGTTCGCCCGCGAGCACATGGTCCCCTATTTCGGCGTCTGCTTCGGCATGCAGATGGCCATGATCGAGGCGGCCCGGAACCTGGCGGGCATCGGCGCGGCGTCCTCCACCGAGTTCGGCCCCACCTCCGAGCCCATCGTCGGCCTGATGACCGAGTGGACCAAGGGCAATGAGCGCCAGGTCCGCAAGGAAGGCGACGACCTGGGTGGCACCATGCGCCTGGGGGCCTACGAGGCTGTCCTGACGCCGGGCTCCAAGGTCAGCGAGATCTATGGCGACCTGACCATCAGCGAGCGCCACAGACACCGCTACGAGGTCAATATCGACTACCGCGAGCGCATCGAGCAGACCGGCCTGGCCTTCTCCGGCCTGTCGCCGGATGGCGTGCTGCCGGAGATCTGCGAGCGCAGCGACCACCCGTGGTTCATCGGCGTCCAGTTCCACCCCGAATTGAAGAGCCGCCCCTTCGAGCCTCACCCCCTGTTCGCCAGCTTCATCGGCGCGGCGAAGGATCGCTCGCGTCTGGTCTGACGGCGATTTTCGAGTCAGGCTCAGCCCATGCTGACCTGCGACGACATCCGGTCCATCGCACTGGCCCTGCCGCAGGCGGAGGAACAGCCGCACTTCGACTCGACCTCCTTCCGGGTGAAGGGGAAGATCTTCGCCACCCTGGGCGACGAACCCCGCGCCACCCTGAAGCTCGACCCGGAGGACCAGCACAACCTCGCGCAGGCCCATCCGGGCGTTGTCGAGGCCGTGGAGGGCTACTGGGGCCGCAACGGCTGGACTGTGGTCCAGTGCGCGGCGATGGACGCCCAGACCCTCTCTGGACTGATGAGGATGGCCTGGGTCAATGTGGCGCCCAAGCGGCTCGCAAAAGCTTTCGTCCAGGGCGCTTGAAACGAAGCGGGGTTTGCGTCATACACCCGCGCTCACGTCGGCGGCCCGCAGGTCGCCGCTTCCATTTCCACGCCTGAGAGATTCTCCCATGGCCGTTCCGAAACGCAAAGTCTCGCCCTCGCGTCGCAACATGCGCCGCAGCCACGACGCCCTGGGCGCCAATTCCTATGTCGAAGACAAGGAAACCGGCGAACTGAAGCGCCCGCACCACGTCGACCTGAAGACCGGCATGTACAAGGGCCGTCAGGTCATCACGCCGAAGGAAGACTAGCTCTTCCTCGCCGCGCCTTCGGGCGCGCGGACCTTCGAGCTCGTAGACTAGAAAAGCCACCCGCTGCGGCATCCGCGGCGGGTGGCTTTGCCTTGGGCGTCTGTCCGATCGGGACAAGAGGCCCGCGCGCGCCGAGACCTCCGCAAGATTGCCCCCGGGGCCGAAGCTGGCTAAGGGTCGCGCGCCTTTTCTCAATGCCCACCCGGGGACCGCCATGACCGAGATCGTCGACATCACCGCCCGCGAAATCCTCGACAGCCGCGGCAACCCGACGGTCGAGGTGGACGTGGTGCTGGAGGACGGCTCCATCGGCCGCGCCGCCGTGCCCTCCGGGGCCTCCACGGGCGCCCACGAGGCGGTGGAGAAGCGGGACGGGGACAAGAGCCGCTACGGCGGCAAAGGCGTCCTGCAGGCGGTCGACGCCGTCAATGGCGAGATCTACGACGCGCTCTCCGGTTTCGAGGCCGAGGACCAGCGGCGCCTCGACACCCTGCTGATCGAACTGGACGGCACCCCCAACAAGTCCCGCCTGGGCGCCAACGCCATTCTCGGCGTCAGCCTGGCGGTGGCCAAGGCCGCGGCGACCGCCGCCGACCTGCCGCTCTACAAGTATGTCGGCGGGGTCTCGGCCCGCGTCCTGCCGGTGCCGATGATGAACATCATCAACGGCGGCGCCCACGCCGACAATCCCATCGACATCCAGGAATTCATGATCCTGCCTACCGGCGCCGCCACCTTCGCCGAGGGCCTGCGCATGGGCGCGGAGATCTTCCACGGCCTGAAGAGCGCGCTGAAGGCCGCCGGTCACAACACCAATGTCGGCGACGAGGGCGGCTTTGCCCCCAACATCGCCACCGCCGAAGAGGCCCTGGCGTTCATCGTCAAGTCGGGCGAGGCCGCCGGCTACAAGGCCGGACGCGACTTCGTCCTGGGCCTGGACGTCGCCGCCACCGAATTCTTCAAGGACGGCAAGTACGTCATGGCCGGGGAGGGCAAGACCCTCGATCCCTCCGGCATGGTCGACTACCTGACGGGCCTGGTCTCCCAGTTTCCCATCGTCACCATCGAGGACGGCTGCAGCGAGGATGATCTCGACGGCTGGAAATTGCTGACCGACAAGTTGGGCGCGAAGATTCAGATCGTGGGCGACGACCTCTTCGTCACCAACCCCAAGCGCCTGTCCATGGGCATCGAGAAGGGCCTGGCCAACTCCATCCTGGTAAAGGTCAATCAGATCGGGACCTTGTCGGAAACTCTTGACGCCGTGGAGATGGCCCACCGCGCCGGCTACACCTCCGTGATGAGCCACCGCTCGGGCGAGACCGAGGACTTCACCATCGCCGACCTGGCGGTGGCCACCAACTGCGGGCAGATCAAGACCGGCTCGCTGGCCCGCTCCGACCGCACCGCCAAGTACAACCAGCTCCTGCGCATCGAGGAAGAGCTTGGCGACCAGGCGGTCTATCTCGGCCGCGCGGCGCTCAAGGGCCGCTGATCCCAAGCGCCGCCTTGATCCCGATCAAGGCGGCGCGGACCGGGGCGCGGCATGAGCAGGCTCGCCTGGAGCCTTGCCATGTCTCTCCGAAACACCCGCGTCGCCTACGGCTGGGCGGCCATCGCCCTGCACTGGATCAGCGCCGTAGGGGTGATAGTCCTCTACCTGCTGGGCGAGCAGATGGAGGAGGCGCCTGACCGAGCGGCCAAGATCGCCGCCCAGGGCCTGCACGTCTCCGTGGCCATGTTGCTCTTCGCCTTCCTGGCCGCGCGGCTGCTGTGGAGCCTGTCCCAGCCCCATCCTCGCACCCTGGAGCCGAACGTCTGGTTTCAGCGGCTGGCCATGGCGGTCCAGGGCCTGTTCCTGCTGATGATCGCCGTGCTGCTGGTCAGCGGCCCCCTGGCCATCTGGTCGGGCGCCCGTCCGATCCAGGTCTTCGACCTCTTCGCGATCCCCAGCCCGTTCCCGGTGCGCATGGAGGGGCTGCACGAAGCCGCCGAGACCGTGCACGGGGCGGCCACCAAGCTGTTCTGGCCCCTGATCGCCCTCCACGTCCTCGGCGCCCTGAAGCATCTGCTGATCGATCGCGATGGGACCTTGCAGCGGATACTGTGGGTCAAGCGCTCGCCTTCCACCTAAGCTCCAGGCCGCGCACAGGGAGGTCCCATGTCGAGATCCCACCGCGAGATGCACCTGATTGAACGGGTCGGCTGGCTCCGGGCCGCCGTCCTGGGCGCCAATGACGGGATCGTCTCCACGGCCAGTTTGATCGTCGGCGTCGCAGCCGCATCCCAGGGGCGTGGCGAGATCCTGGTGGCGGGGGTCGCGGGCCTGGTGGCCGGGGCCATGTCGATGGCCGCGGGCGAATATGTCTCGGTCAGCTCCCAGGCCGATACCGAACGGGCCGACCTGACGCGGGAGCGGGGCGAACTGGCCACGCAGCCCGAGCTGGAACTCGCCGAGCTCGCCGGCATCTACGCCGAGCGGGGCGTCGAACCTGGCCTCGCTCACGAGGTCGCCCGCCAGCTGATGGCCAAGGACGCCGTCGGCGCCCACGCCCGCGATGAATTGGGCATCTCCGAGATGACCACCGCCAGGCCGGTGCAGGCGGCCTTCACCTCGGCGTTCACCTTCGCCGTCGGCGCGGCCCTGCCGCTGGCCTTGGCCGTCGTCACCCCGCTGCCGGCGCTTGTGCCGGCGGTCTCGGGCGCCTCCATCGCCTTCCTGGCTCTGCTGGGCGGAGTGGGCGCACGGGCGGGCGGCGCGCCGATCTGGAAAGCCGTGGCCCGGGTGACCTTCTGGGGCGCCATGGCCATGGCCCTGACGGCGGGCGTAGGCGCGATCTTCGGCGTCGCAGCCTGACCTGGTCCTGCGGCGGCGGGGATAACCTCAATCCAATGCGATGCTTGGCCCCGCCGCCTCAAGCTTGACCGCAACGCAATATTAAACATGAAGCGCGACATTGGCGGGGTCAGAAACGCTGTTGATTCCAGGCCCGTGCTCGCAAGTATCCGCCCCTATCTGCCGACCGCCGCCCTGGCCCTCCTTATTTTCTATTTCGGGTTCCACGCCTTCACGGGTGATCGGGGCCTGCTGTCGTCGGACGCTCGCGACGCCGCCCTGGCCGCCAAGATATCCGAGCTGCAGAAGGTGCGCGTCGAGAGGCAGGACCTCGAGGCCCGCGCCCGGCTTTTGCGCGACACCAGTCTTTCGGCTGATCTGCTGGAAGAGCGGGCCCGTTCCCTGCTAGGTTTCGCCGACCCGAGAGATTATGTGATCCGGGTGAAGCCGTAGGGCGGATTCGTTCGTTCTAGAGCCCGACAGTCAAAAGTGGACACCGGTTTTGGCGACCGTCGGGCTCTAACTTAAGGTTTGGAGCGTTCTCGCTTCAACCTGAAGCGATGACGCTCTCGGGTGAGACTGACTCGGGAACGAGGCCCAAGTGGCGAACTCCACGGAGAAACGAATGGCGCGCGGGCAGACAAGCTCGACTTCCAAGCGGAAGAAGGATGACACCGGTGTCATTGACGGGGGTGCGGACCCCATGACCAAGGACTCCCTGCTCAAGTTCTATCGCGACATGCTGCTGATCCGCCGCTTCGAGGAGCGTGCGGGCCAGCTCTACGGCATGGGTCTGATCGGCGGCTTCTGCCACCTCTACATCGGCCAGGAAGCCATCGCGGTCGGCGTGCAGTCGATCAAGGAGGCCGGCGACCAGGTGATCACCGGCTATCGTGACCACGGCCACATGCTGGCCTGCGGCATGGACCCCAGGGAAGTCATGGCCGAACTCACGGGCCGCTTCACCGGCTCGTCCAAGGGCAAGGGCGGGTCGATGCACATGTTCTCCACCGAGGCCGACTTCTACGGCGGCCACGGCATCGTCGGTGGCCAGGTGAGCCTGGGCACCGGCCTGGCTCTGGCCAACCGCTACAAGGGCAACAAGAAGGTCGCCTTCACCTATTTCGGCGACGGCGCGGCCAACCAGGGCCAGGTCTATGAGAGCTTCAACATGGCCACGATCTGGAAGCTTCCGGTCGTCTATGTGATCGAGAACAACCAGTACGCCATGGGCACCTCCATCGAACGCTCGTCCTCGGAGACCCACCTCTACAAGCGCGGCGCCTCGTTCCGGATTCCGGGTGAGGAGGTCGACGGCATGGACGTCATCGCCGTCCAGGAAGCCGCCCGCAAGGCCGCCGCCCACGCCCGTTCGGGCGAAGGCCCCTACATCCTGGAAATGAAGACCTACCGCTACCGTGGCCACTCCATGAGCGACCCGGCCAAGTACCGCACCCGCGAGGAAGTCGACGAGGTCCGCAAGACCCGCGATCCCATCGACCACCTGCAGGAACTGCTGGAGAAGCAGGGCTGGGCCGACGAGGCCGCGCTGAAGGCCATCGACGCCGAGGTGAAGAAGATCGTCGCCGACGCCGCCGAATTCGCCCGCACCTCGCCCGAGCCCGACCCGTCCGAGCTCTATACCGACGTCTACCTGGAGGCCGCTCAGTGACCGACGTACTGATGCCGGCCCTCTCTCCCACCATGGAAGAGGGCACGCTGGCCAAGTGGCACGTGAAGGTGGGCGACACTGTCCGGTCCGGCGACGTCATCGCCGAGATCGAGACCGACAAGGCGACCATGGAGGTCGAGGCGGTCGACGAGGGCGTGATCGAGGAGATCCTGGTGCCGGAAGGTTCCGAGGAGGTGAAGGTCAATACGCCCATCGCGCGTCTCTCCGGCGAGGGCGCCGCCGCGCCGTCGGCCAAGGTCGATGCGCCGGCCACGAAGACCGAGACCAAACCCGAGCCCGCCGCCAGCGGCGATCCTGAAAAGCAGCCCGCCGAGGCCGCGCAGCCGCAGCCTGAGGGCGAAGCCGCGACACCCGTGACGCCCAAGCCGACCCTGCGCGATCCCGAGTTGCCCGATGGCGTGAAGCTGGTGAAGACCACCCTGCGCGACGCCCTGCGCGACGCCATGGCCGAGGAGATGCGGGCTGACGAGAACGTCTTCCTGATGGGGGAGGAGGTCGCCCAGTACCAGGGCGCCTACAAGGTCTCCCGTGGCCTGCTGGAGGAGTTCGGCGACCGCCGCGTCATTGACACCCCGATCACCGAATACGGCTTCGCCGGCCTTGGGGTCGGGGCCGCGATGGCGGGCCTCAAGCCCATCATCGAGTTCATGACCTTCAACTTCGCCATGCAGGCCATCGACCACATCATCAACTCCGCCGCCAAGACGCTCTACATGTCCGGCGGCCAGATCAAATGCTCGGTCGTGTTCCGCGGGCCCAACGGCGCCGCGGCCCGCGTCGGCGCCCAGCACAGCCAGGACTATTCGGCCTGGTACGCCCAGGTGCCGGGCCTGAAGGTGGTGGCGCCCTATGACGCCGCCGACGCCAAGGGCCTGCTGAAGGCAGCCATCCGAGACCCCAACCCTGTGGTCTTCCTGGAGCACGAGATGCTCTATGGGGTGGAGTTCGATGTACCCGAGGGCGACTGGGTTGTGCCGATCGGCAAGGCCAAGGTCCGCCGCGAGGGAACCGACGTCACCATCACCGCCCACTCTCGGGCGGTCGGTCTGGCCCTGGAGGCCGCCGAGCGGCTGGCGGGCGAGGGGATCGAGGCCGAGGTGATCGACCTACGCACCCTGCGTCCGCTGGATCACGAGACCGTCGTGGCGAGCGTCAAGAAGACCAATCGCCTGGTCACCGTCGAGGAAGGCTGGGGTCCGATGGGCGTCGGCGCCGAGGTGATCGCGCGGGTGCTGGAGCACGCCTTCGACTACCTGGACGCCCCTCCGGCGCGCGTGCACCAGGAGGACGTGCCCATGCCCTACGCGGCCAATCTGGAGGCGCTATCGCTGCCCTCGGTCGACAAGATCGTGAAGGCGGTGAAGGCGGTCACGTACAAATGACCCCCGACCCGTTCACCTGGCGGGCGGGAGGCTGCCATTGCGGCGGCGTGCGGTTCGAGGTGGCCCTGCCGCAGGTGGTCGAGGCCCAGAGCTGTAACTGCTCGATGTGCGCCAAGACCGGCTACATCCACGTCATCGTGCCTGAGAGCCGCTTCCGGGTGACCAAGGGCATGGAGCGGCTGGCCGAGTACACCTTCAACAGCCGGGTGGCCAAGCACCTGTTCTGCTCGGAATGCGGCATCAAGAGCTTCTACCGCCCGCGTTCCAATCCGGATGGCTGGTCTGTCAACGCCCGCTGCCTGGACGAGGCGGCCAATCTAGACCTCACCGCCTTCGACGGCCAGAACTGGGAGGCCAACGCCGACCAGCTCGCCCACCTGTCGCTGGAGCCGTCATGACCATCGTGCGCGCCTGCGCCCCCCACAACCGCCCGAGCGCCTGACCCATGTCGACCGAGATCCTGATGCCCGCGCTGTCGCCCACCATGGAGGAGGGCACGCTCGCCAAGTGGTATGTGAAGAAGGGCGATGTGGTGAAGTCCGGCGACGTCATCGCCGAGATCGAGACTGACAAGGCGACCATGGAGGTCGAGGCCGTCGACGAGGGGACCATCGAGGACATCCTGGTCCCCGAGGGCACGGAGAACGTGAAGGTCAATTCGCCGATCGCCAGACTGTCCGGCGAGGGCGAGGCGGCGGCGCCTTCTCCTTCTCCCCTTGCGGGAGAAGGTGGCCCTGCGGAGCAGGGTCGGATGAGGGGTCTCTCAGAACCGTCCGGAAAGCCAGTTGCAGCTAGCGCTGAGGCGGGAGCCCAACCCCTCATCCGACCGGTCTCCGACCGGCCACCTTCTCCCGCAAGGGGAGAAGGGCAGGGAACGCGCGTCTTCGCCTCGCCGCTGGCCCGGCGGATCGCGGCCCAGAAGAACCTCGACTTGTCGGCCCTGAAGGGCTCCGGGCCCCACGGCCGCATCATCAAGCGTGACGTGGAGGGCGCGACCCCCGGCGCGGCGAAGGCCCCGGCCACTGGCGGCGCGGCGGCGTCGGCCCCGCGTCAGGTGCAGAGCCTGGCTCAGATGGGCATTCCTGACGGCTCCTACGACCTCGTGCCCCTGGACGGCATGCGTAAGACCGTCGCCCGGCGGCTCACCGACAGCTTCCGCGACGTGCCGCACTTCCCCCTCACCATCGACCTGGAGATCGACGCCCTGCTGGCCGGACGGGTGAAGATCAACGCCATGCTGGAGAGCCAGGGCGTCAAGGTCAGCGTCAACGACCTGGTGATCAAGGCCGCCGCCATCGCCCTGAAGCAGGTGCCGGAGGCCAACGCCTCCTACTCGCCCGAGGGCATCGCCCTGCATCACCACGCCGACATCGCCATGGCCGTCGCCATCGACGGCGGGCTGATCACGCCCATCATCCGCGCGGCCGAGACCAAGGGCCTGGCCCAGATCGCCACCGAGGCCAAGGACCTGGCCGCCCGGGCCCGCACCCGCAAGCTCAAGCCCGAGGAATTCCAGGGCGGCACCTTCTCGATTTCCAACCTCGGCATGTTCGGGATCAAGGCCTTCGCCTCGATCCTCAACGAGCCCCAGGGCGCGATCCTCTCGGTGGGCGCGGGCGAGCCGCGCCCGGTCGTGAAGAACGGCCAACTGGCCATCGCCACGGTGATGACGGTGACCCTGACCTGCGATCACCGCGTGGTGGACGGCGCCATCGGCGCTCGCTGGCTGCAGGCCTTCAAGATCCTGATCGAAGATCCCATCACGATGATCGTCTAGGAGCGCGCCATGAGCATCTATGACTTCAGCGCCGAGACCCTGGAGGGCAAGGCGACGCCGATGTCCAACTATCGCGAGAAGGTGGTCCTGATCGTCAACACCGCGAGCAAGTGCGGGTTCACTCCGCAGTTCGAGGGGCTGGAGGCGCTCTACACCAAGTACAAGGACCGGGGCTTCGTGGTGCTGGGGTTCCCCTGCAACCAGTTCGGCGCCCAGGAGCCGGGGAACGCCGAGGAGATCGCCAGCTTCTGCGCCCTGACCTACGACGTCGACTTCCCGATGATGACCAAGATCGACGTCAACGGCCCCAAGACCCACCCGCTCTTCGCCTATCTGAAGAAGGAGAAGAAGGGGCTGCTGGGCACCGCCAATGTGAAGTGGAATTTCACCAAGTTCCTGGTCGACCGTAAGGGCCAGGTGGTGGAGCGCTTCGCCCCTACCGTCGAACCCAAGTCGCTGGAAAGCGCCATCGAGGCGCTGCTGTAATGGCCGACACCTTCGATCTGATCGTCATCGGCTCCGGCCCTGGGGGCTATGTCACCGCCATCCGCGCCAGCCAACTTGGCCTGAAGACCGCCATCATCGAGAAGGAAGCCCTGGGCGGGGTCTGCCTGAACTGGGGCTGCATCCCCACCAAGGCGCTGCTGAAGACCGGCGAGGCCTATGAGCAGCTCTCCCACCTGGCCGACTACGGCATCAAGGTGGAGAAGGCCTCCTTCGACTTCACCGGCATCATCAAGCGCTCCCGCAAGGTGGCGGCCCAGCTGAACTCCGGCGTCGCCTTCCTGATGAAGAAGCACAAGATCGAGGTGGTGGAGGGGACCGCCAGGCTTGAGAAGGGCAGTCCCGCCCCCAAGGTCGTCGTGGCCCTGAAGGCCGGCGGCGCGCGCACCCTCACCGCCAAGCACGTCATCCTGGCCACCGGGGCCCGCGCCCGCACTATCCCGGCCGTGGGCCTGGAGCCGGACGGCGACCGCATCTGGACCTACCGCGAGGCCATGGCGCCCAAATCGGCGCCCAAATCTCTGATCGTCATCGGGTCGGGTGCCATCGGCATCGAATTCGCCAGCTTTTACAGGGCGTTAGGGGCCGACGTGACGGTCATCGAAACCCTGCCGCGCATCCTTCCCGTGGAAGATGAGGAAGTCTCCGCAACCGCCCGGAAAGCCTTCGAAAAACGCGGTATCAAATTCCGCGTTGGAGCCCAGGTCGAAAAGGTCGAGAAGCCGAAATCCGGGGGGGTCCGCATCACTGCAAGCGGCGCCCAAACTTCAGAAGTCCTGGAGGCCGAGGTGGCCATCGTCGCCGTCGGCATCGTCGGCAATGTCGAGGACATGGGCCTCGAATCCCTGGGCGTGAAGATCGACCGAACTCACGTGGTCACCGACAGCCACGGCGCCACGGGCGTGGCTGGGCTCTACGCCATCGGCGATGTCGCAGGCCCGCCCTGGCTCGCCCACAAGGCCAGCCACGAGGGTGTCCACTGCATCGAGCATATCGCGGGCCTGGCGCCCTCCAACCTCAACGCCCCGATCCCCGGCTGCACCTATTCCACCCCGCAGATCGCCTCGGTGGGGATCACCGAGGCCGCGGCCAAGGAGAAGGGCATCGCCGTGAAGGTGGGCCGCTTCCCGTTCCGGGTGAACGGCAAGGCCATCGCCTCCGGCGAGACCGAGGGCTTCGTGAAGACCATCTTTGACGAGAAGACCGGCGCCCTGATCGGCGCCCACCTGATCGGCGGCGAGGTCACCGAAATGATCCAGGGCTTCGCCCTGGCCATGACCCTGGAGGCCACCGAGGCGGAACTGATCGCCACCGTCTTCCCCCACCCGACGATGAGCGAGGCCATGCATGAGGCCTCGCTCGACGCCTATGGGCGGGTGCTACATATCTAGATCCGCTCGATGATCGCCGCCGGGGCCATGCCGCCGGCGGCGCACAGGGTGGCCATGCCGACCGACAGGTCGCGGCGTTCCATCTCGTCCAGCAGGGTCCCCAGGATCATGGCGCCCGTGGCCCCGATGGGGTGACCGAGCGCGATGGCCCCGCCATTGACGTTGACGATCGCAGGATCGACGTCCAGGTCGCGCATGAACTTCAGCGGCACCACGGCGAAGGCCTCGTTGATCTCCACCAGCTGGATGTCCTTCATGGTCATGCCGGCCTTGGCCAGCGCCTTGCGGGCCGCGGGGCCGGGCGCGTTCAGCATCAACTCCGGCGAGTCGCCCGCCGTGGAGACCGAGCGGATCCGGGCTCGCGGCTTCAGTCCATGGGCGCGGGCGTATTCCGGCGAGGCGATGACCACGGCGCCGGCGCCGTCCACCACGCCCGACGAGTTGCCGGCATGGTGCACGTGGTTGATCTTCAGGTCGGGATAGGTGGCTTCCACCAGCTTGCGGAAGCTGAGACCCTCTTCGTCCAGCGGCACGTCATAGAGGCTGGCGAAGGCGGCCTTCAGGGCGGCCAGGCCCTCGGCGGTCGTGCCGGCGCGGGGATACTCCTCCCGGTCCAGGGCGACGCTGCCGTCGTCATTGTAGACGGTGATCAGGCTGCGGTCGAAATAGCCGTTGGCGATGGCGTGAGCCGCCCGGCGCTGGCTTTCGAGGGCGAGCGCATCGACGTCCTCGCGGGTGAAGCCTTCCAGGGTCGCCACGACGTCGCCGCAGACACCCTGGTGCGGCTGCGGGTGAATGGCGCGCAGGTGGGCGTTGCCGGAGTCCAGGGTCGGGCCGACCTGGCGCTTCAGGGTCGAGCCGTAGGACATGGACTCCACGCCGCCGGCCACCACGAGGTCCTGGGCGCCGGACATCACGCCCATGGCGGCCAGGTTCACCGCCGTCAGGCCCGAGCCGCAGAAGCGGTCCAGGGACATGCCCGCCGCCTCGTTGGCGTAGCCGGCGTCCAGCGCCGCCATGCGCGCGATGCAGGACCCCTGCTTGCCGAACTGGGTGCCGCAGCCGGCGATCACGTCATCGATGTCGGCGGTGTTGAGGTTGTTGCGCTCGGCCAGGGCCTTGAGGACCGTGGACAGGATGCGCTGCGGGTGGACACCCGACAGGGCGCCCTTCTCAGGCTTGCCGACGCCACGCGGGGTGCGGGCGACGTCGATGATCCAGGCTTCGGCCATGGCGTATTCCTCTCGGGGCAGGTTTGCGTCTCTGAGAGCCAGGATGGACCCGGCTCCCCCACGGCAGCCAAGCGCCGATTAGGGACTCTTGCGCGTTATGCCGCGCGACGGCCCTCGGCCTCAACCATGCGCTGGATGGCGACATAGTCGGTCTTGCCCGTGCCCAGGACCGGCACTTCGGGCACATTGAGGATCTTCTTCGGCACGTTCAGCTCGGACGCGCCGATGGCCTTGGCGTGGGCCACCAGGGCGCTGGAGTCCGCGTCGCGCCGGTCGGTGACCAGCACCAGGCGCTCGCCCTTGCGGGTGTCGGGCATGGCGATGACCGCGTGCCGGTTGTCGGGCCAGACGGCGACGGCCAGATCCTCGGCGGCGGTCAGGGACACCATCTCGCCGCCGACCTTGGCGAAGCGCTTCACCCGCCCGCGGATGGTGACCCAGTCATCGTCGGACAGGTCCACCACGTCGCCGGTATCGTGCCAGCCATCGGTCAGGGGCTCGATCGAGCCATCGGGGCGCAGGTAGCCGCTCATCACATTGGGGCCGCGCACGAAGAACCGACCGCCGCCCGGAATGCCTGGAACCGGTTCCAGGCGGGTCTCCATTCCAGGCAGCAGGCCGCCGACCGTGCCGCGACGGTTGTCGATGGGCTTGTTGACCGCGATCACCGGGGCCGCCTCGGTGGCGCCATAGCCCTCCAGCACCGGCACGTCGCCGAAGCTGTCGCGGATCAGGTTGTGGGTTTCCTCACGCACCTTCTCGGCGCCGCAGACGATAAACTTCAGTCCGGCCAACTCGTCGTACTCGGCGACCCGGGCGTACTGGTTGAGGAAGGTGTCGGTGGCCAGCAGGATGGAGGCCTTGGAATCCTTCAGCAGCGGCGGGATCACCTTGGTGTGCAGGGGCGAAGGATACTGGAACGCCTTCATGCCGGTGAGGATGGGCAACAGCGCGCCGCCGGTGAGGCCGAAACAGTGGAAGGTGGGCAGGGGATTGAACATCACCCAGTCTGGATCCAGCGGGATGTGGGAGGCGATCTGGTAGACGTTGGACACCAGATTGGCCTGGCTCAGCACCACGCCCTTGGGCACGCCGAAGCTGCCGGAGGTGAACAGGATGACGCCGGGATCGTCTGGCTTGGTCTCGGCCAGGAAGGCCCTGGGGAAGGCGCTGGCGGTGGCGGCGAAGATCTTGTCGGCCAGACCGATCTTCTCACGCACCTCCTCCAGGTAGGTGACGGTCGAGACCTCCTCCAAGGCGTCCACCAGATCGTGGAGCTGGCCCTGCTCGATGAACCGGTGGGCGGTCAGCACCCGCTTCACCCCGGCCAGCTTGCAGGCGCCCTTCAGGTTCCGGATGCCGGAGGTGAAGTTCAACATGGTGGGGATGCGCCCGAAGGCGTGCAGGGCGAAGAAGGTGACGATGGCGGCCGAGCTTGCAGGCAGCATGACGCCGACCCGCTCCCCCTTTTCCGTGATCGCTGCGATCTTCCGTCCGAGCGCGAAGGCGGCCCGGATCATGTCGGTGTAGGACAGCGGATTGCGTTCCTGGTCCTCCAGGATCGATTTCTTGGCGCCGAACTGGGCGCGGGCGTCGAGCAGAGCCCCAAACAGGGTCTTCTGGCTCTCAAGCGGATCAAATGTACGCGACAAAAGCGAAGACCTCCCCGATCGGATCGCCGGTTCTTGGAGCGCAAGCCTATCGTCCGGGTTCGTCATTGCAAGGATACGTTACAATGCGTGAGGCGGTTTCAGGGCGGGGGCGGGGAATTCTCCTCTGGAGCCGGGGCCGGGGCCGGGGTTTCGGCCGCAGGCGGGGCGACTTCGGCTTGGCGCTCGGCCTCGACTCTGGCGGCTATATAGCCGGTGACCTGGTCCATCCAGGGCTGACGGAAGCGGTCTTCCTCCAGGTGCAGGGCCGCAAAGGCGCCCGGGACGGCGACCGAGCGACAGTGGGGCAGGGCCTTGCAGAGCGCGAGTGCTTCCTTGGTGGTCTTGTCGGGCAGCAGCATCAGGACCTCAGCCTTCACCGCGCCGGCGTTGGCCTCCGCCGCGCGGCTGGCGGCCTGGTGGGCGCCGCGCCAGCCGAGACTGGGTGACGACATGCGCAGGTCCGGATTGGCGGTCTGCCAGGCCTGCTGAACCCGCCCGCGCCAGGCGTCGTGGGTGAGGCCCTGGCCGCGCGCGTCGGGCGCTGATCGGCTCCAAGGTCGCCAGTCGGTCGACGGCAGGCGGCCGAGGCCCGCGCGGCCTGCGAGCGCCTGGGCTGTGTCTGCGCTGACGGCGCGCGACGCGACGTCCGGCGACGACAGGATCACGGCATCGACCTTCAGCCCGGCCTCCACGGCCCGCAGCGCCACGACCGCGCCGTCGGCATGGCCCAGCAGGATCAGCGGGGAGGTTTCCGGGGGACGGATCACCACCCGGACCAGGGCGCCGACATTGGCGACATCGGGCTCGAAGCTCGGAACAAACCCAAGGTCGCGGGGCAGGGTGTAGCGAGCCGACCCGCCCTGACCTGCCCTCTCGAGGATCCAGACGGTGTAGCCGCGCCGGATCAGGCCGCTGGCGGTCTCGAACCAGGCCTCGGCCGACTCTCCGTAGCCCGGCAGGATCACGACCGTGGCCCTGGGCGCCCGCCAGCCGGCGGCGACGCCGTAGCGCTGGGCGGGTTTGCCGCCGGTCTCAATGAAGCCCCAGGCCCAGCCTTCCGGCGGATAGAAGCGGGGGCTGAGCGCCGGCGGCGCCTGGGTCTCCGCGAACGGTCCCATCAGGTCGCCGCGGCCGCACGCCGCGAGCAACAGGAGCAAAGCGGCGACTGCCAGGGCGCGGACCATGCCGTCTTTGAACCCAGTTCACCGCTGTGGCGCAAGGCTGCTCAATCGTGGCTTGATCCAAGCGGCCCGAACGCCGATCTAGGGGGCATGGCGACCGTTATCGACACCCTCACCGGCGCAAGGCCGCGGCACCCTGAAAAGCAGTCTCGGCCCGACACGCCGATGCTGCGCAAACCCGAATGGCTGCGTGTCCGCGCCCCGGGCTCACCGGGCTATTCGGTCACCAAGGCCCTGGTGAAGGAACACGGCCTCACCACGGTCTGCGAGGAAGCCGCCTGTCCGAACATCGGCGAGTGCTGGAGCATCAACCACGCCACCATGATGATCATGGGCGACACCTGCACCCGGGCCTGCGCCTTCTGCAACGTCATCACCGGCAAGCCGCAGGCCCTCGACCCCACCGAGCCTGCCCGCGTCGCCGACGCCGTGGCCAAGATGGGCCTGAAGCACGTGGTGATCACCTCGGTGGACCGCGACGACCTGGCCGATGGCGGAGCGGCGCACTTCGCGCAAGTTGTTCGCGCAATCCGCGCCCAGGCCAGCGGCACGACCATCGAGATCCTGACCCCGGATTTCCTGCGCAAGCCGGCCTCGGCCGCCGAGCTGGTGATCGACGCCAAGCCCGACGTCTTCAACCACAATCTGGAGACCGTCCCGCGCCTCTACCTGTCGATCCGCCCAGGCGCCCGCTACTTCCACTCCCTGCGCCTGCTGGAGCGGGTGAAGGAGCGCGACCCCGAACAGTTCACCAAGTCAGGCCTGATGGTGGGACTGGGCGAGACCAAGGAGGAGGTCATGCAGGTGATGGACGACATGCGTTCGGCCGGCATCGATTTCCTGACCATCGGCCAGTACCTGCAACCGACCCGCAAGCACGCCGCGGTCGACCGGTTCGTGACGCCGGACGAGTTCCACGCCTATGAGGAGATCGCCCGGGCCAAGGGGTTCCTGATGGTCTCGGCCAGCCCCCTGACCCGCTCGTCGCACCATGCCGGCGAGGACTTCGCCAAGCTGCAGGCCGCCCGCCGGGCCAAGGACGCAGCCTAGGTCTTGCGCCACCAAGTCACCCGAACTCTGCCCTACACGCCGGACCAGTTGTTCACTCTGGTTGGCGACGTGGAGGCCTATCCGCAGTTCGTGCCGTGGATCGTGGGCATGCGTACCTGGAACAGCCGCACCGACAGCCAGGGCATGAGCTGGACCGACGCCGAGGCGAAGGTCGGCTTCTCATTCTTGAAGGAGACTTTCTCCACCCGCGTGCGCCGCGACCCTGCCGGCCGCCAGATCGACGTCGGCCTGATCTCGGGACCGTTCAAATCCCTGCGCAACCAGTGGAGGTTTGAGCCCGAGGGCGAGGGGACCCGCGTGGTGTTCGACATCGACTTCGAGTTCAAGTCGAAGATGCTGGGCGCCTTGCTGACCTCGAACTTCTCACACGCCGTCGACAAGCTGATGGCGTGCTTCGAGGCTCGGGCGAAGGCGCTCTACGGCTAGCTCATCCGGTCGCGTAGCGCCTGCAGCGCCACCTGCACGGCGGCCAGCTGGATTTCCGACCGGGTCTCGTACTGGAAGAATTCCTGGCGGTGCATCAGGCCGTGGTTGGTCCGCGCCGTCGCGATATGGACCGTGCCCACGGGCTTGAACGAGGTGCCGCCATGCGGACCCGCCACTCCGGTGATGGCCACTGAGATGTGGGCGTTTGACGCCTCCAGCGCGCCCTCGGCCATCATGCGGGCCACGGGCTCGGAGACCGCCCCCAGGTCGGCCAGCAGGTCGCCCGGAATGCCGAGAAGTTCCTGCTTGGCGCGATTGGTGTAGGTGACAAAGCCCCGCTCGAACACGTCCGACGCACCGGAGATCGAGCAGATGGCGCCGGCCACCAGGCCGCCGGTGCAGCTCTCGGCGGTGACGATACGCAGGTTGCGCTCCCGGGCCTCGTCGATGAGCAGGCGCGCGAGGGTCTCGATCTCGAGGGAAAACATGGGCGCGCGACTCCGACACAGCTAGGCAAGGTTGAAGCGAGACCACAACATCGCCGCGACCCCGGACACAAGACGATTCGAAACATGACCACGCAGGACGTCGCCGCAACCTCCGCCGTGGGCCGATCGCCGCTGCTGTTCGTGCTGACCATCTTCGCCAGCGCCAGCCTTGTGTTCCTGGTCCAGCCGATGATCGCCAAGCTGGTCCTGCCCCTGCTGGGGGGCGGGCCGTCGATCTGGAACACCAGCCTGGCCTTCTTCCAGACCGCCCTGCTGGTTGGCTACGGCTACGCTCATTTGCTGCAGCGCGTGCAATCGATCCGCATGCAGGCGGGCATCCACCTGGCTGCGATGATCCTGGCCGCCCTGGTGCTGCCGATGCATGTCACCGGGGTCTTTGGCGCGCCCAGTTCGGAGCATCCGGCCCTGTGGCTGCTAGGGGTGATGGCAGTCTCGATCGGCGCGCCCTTCGCAGTGCTGTCGGCCACTGCGCCCCTGGTGCAGGCCTGGCACGCGCGCACGCTGCACGCCGACAGCGGTTCCGAACCCTACGCCCTCTATGCCGCCAGCAACCTCGGAAGCCTGATCGCGCTGCTGGCCTATCCGATCGTCGTGGAGCCGCTCACCAGCCTGCACGCCCAGGCCATGGGCTGGAGCCTGGGCTACGGCGGTTTCATCCTGCTGATGGCCGCGCTGATGTATTTCGTCACCCGGGGGCCCGCTGCGCCCGCGCCCGTTGTGACCGAGACCGCCGAGGCCGGCGGCGACGCGCCTACCTGGCGCAACCGGCTGACCTGGGTCGTCCTTGCAGCGATCCCCTCCAGCCTGATGATGGGGGTCACCACCCACCTGACGACGGATGTGGCCTCAGCCCCCTTCATCTGGGTGGTGCCGCTGGCCCTCTACCTGGTCACCTTCATCATCGCCTTCTCCACCAAGCCGGCGATCTCGCAAGACACGACGCTGATCCTGCAGGCCGCGGCCGTGGCGGCCTGCGCCTCCCTGCTGCCCTTCAAGGCCAGCAACCTCTTCCTGCAGCTATTCATCCACCTCTCGGCCTACTTCCTGACCGCCCTGATGTGCCACCAGGCCCTGGTGGCGCGGCGGCCGAACCCGAGCCGGCTGACCGAATTCTATCTGTGGATGTCCTTCGGCGGCGTGGTGGGCGGCGGGTTCAACGCCTTCCTCGCCCCCGCGATCTTCAACAATGTCTGGGAGTATCCCCTGGTCCTGGCGCTGGCCTGTCTGGTCCGCCCCTGGGGCGAGGGGCCCATCGAGCGCTGGCGCTGGGTGACCTTCGCGCTCGGTTGCCTCGCGGCTGTCGCGGCGCCGGTCGCAACCTTCGCCGCCTATACCGGCCAGATCGGCCGCGCCGACATGCTCGGCATGACCGGCCACGACCTGATGCTGCTGCTCGTGAAGGTCGCCCTGGCCGTGGCCGTCGTCTGCGCCTTCCTGGTGCGCCGCCGCGGCATCGTCTTCTTCGGGATCATCACCATCATCTCGCTGGCGGCGGAGGGTGCGGGCGACAAGGTCGACGTACTGAAGAGCTGGCGCAGCTTCTTCGGGGTGGTCCGACAGTCGGAGCTGCAACTGCCCGAGATGGGAGGCACGGTTCGCATGCTCTCGCATGGTACGACCCTGCACGGCGCCCAGGCCCAGGACCCGCGCTGGCGCTGCCGTCCCCTGGTCTATTACGCGCCGGAGACCCCCATCGGCCAGGTGTTCACCCAGCGGCTGGGGGAGAGGCGCGTCCTGCGGATCGGCGCCGTGGGCCTGGGGACCGGGGCCGTAGCGGCCTATACCCGGCCAGGAGATCACCTGACCTTCTTCGAGATCGACCCCCTGGTGATCCGCGTCGCCACCGACCCAGCACACTTCAGCTACACGACGGAATGCGCCAAGGGCCAGATCGACTACGTGGTGGGCGACGCCCGCTTGACCCTGGCCCGGCAACCGACGAACCAGTTCGATATCCTGCTGATCGACGCCTTCTCCTCCGACAGTGTGCCCGCCCACCTGCTGACCGTGGAGGCGATGAAGGCCTACCTGACCCACATCAAGCCTGATGGGGTGTTGATCCTCCACTTGTCGAACCGAAACCTGGATCTGCGCAGTCCGGCCATGGCGGTCGCCTACGCCGCCGGCGGGGAGGCGCTATTGCAGCGGCATGGCGCGGCCAAGAACTCGCCCATGCTGTGGGAGTCTTCGGAGGACGCCCTGATCGTGGCGCGCAACGAGGCGGCGCTCGCCGCCTTCGTGGCCGATCGGCGCTGGACGCCCAGCGAACCCACCCTCGCGCGGCCCTGGACCGATGACTACACGAACCTCGTGGGCGCCCTGTACGGCCGGATGAAGGAACGCTGGGACTGGCTGCCCTAGGCGGGCGTCTCCACCGTCGCCACCGCCTGAGCCATCAGACCTTCGCCCCGGCCGGTGAAGCCCATGCCTTCGGTCGTGGTCGCCTTTACGCTGACCCGGTCGAGGGGCAGGGCGAGCAGTTCCGCCAGGCGCGCGCGCATGGCGTCGCGGTGCGGGCGGATCTTCGGACGCTCGCAGATCAGGGTGACGTCGACGTTGAGAATCGATCCGCCCTTGGCCGCCACCAGCTTGGCCGCATGGACGAGGAATCGGTCAGAGGATGCGCCCTTCCATTGGGGATCGGTGGGCGGGAAGTGCTCGCCGATGTCGCCTTCGCCGATGGCGCCCAGGATGGCGTCGGTCAGGGCGTGCAGGCCGGCGTCGGCGTCGGAATGGCCGACCAGGGTCTGGTCGTGGTCGATCTTGACCCCGCAAAGCCAGACCGCCTCGCCTGGCCCCCAGCGGTGTGCGTCGACCCCGAAGCCGGTGCGGACAATCCGCCGCCCGCCCGCCAGCTGTTCGGCCATGGCGAAGTCCTCCGGATAGGTCAGCTTCATCAACAGGGGATCGCCGGGGACCAGGGCCACCTTGCCCCCGGCGCGCTCCACCACGGCGGCGTCGTCGGTGGGCTCCGCGTCGGCGGGCCAGGCGCCATAGGCCTGCCTCAGGGTGCGGAGGCGGAACGCCTGCGGCGTCTGGGCGCGCCAGAGGCCGTCTCGCGACACCGTCTCGGCGACGATGTCCACGCCGCGCTTCAGGGTGTCGGCGACGGGGAGGGCGGGAACCGCGCCATCAGCCTCGGCCAGGGCGACCAGCAGGCTCTGGACGTGGGCGGAGGTCACGAAGGGCCGGGCGGCGTCGTGGACAAGAACCGCTTCTTCGTCCGAAGGGGCGAGTGCGGCGAGGCCCGCCTGGACAGACTCAGCCCGCGTGGCCCCGCCCGCGACGGCTTTCCAACCCGCCAAACCTGCGAGGGCCTCATCGGCGTCCGCCGTGCGCTCAGGCGCTGTGACCACGATGATTTCTCGGGCTCCGGCGCGGCTCAGGGCCTCGACCGACCAGCGCAGAATCGGTCGTCCGCCCAGGCTGCGCCAGGGCTTGGGCGCCCCTGGTCCGGCCCGGGTGCTAGAGCCTGCGGCGACAACGACGGCAGAAAAGTTCATGGCGACGTTGTTTAGAGGGCGATCGTGTCCTGTCTAGGCTTTACGGCGCCGCACAAATTGCCTAAAAAGGCGGCGATGGGGTTGATTACAAAATGAGCAACACGCTCGCAGTCGGGGATATCGAAGTGTTGGGTCGGGCGTGGATCGCGCCCATGACCGGCGTTTCCGACCTGCCGTTCCGCAGGGCGGCCAGCAAGCTTGGGGCCGCCTATGTGGCGACCGAGATGGTCGCCTGCGCCGAGTTCTCCAGGGGCCGGCCCGATGTCGTGCGCCGCGCCGCAGTGGGCGAGGGCCTTCCCCTGATGGTGGTTCAGCTCGTCGGCCGTGATCCGGTCCACATGGCGCGCGGCGCCGTGCTGGCCGCGGAGGCGGGCGCCCACATCATCGACTTGAACTTCGGTTGTCCGGCCAAGGAGGTCACCGGCGGCGCCCAGTCCGGCTCAGCTCTGATGCGCGAGCCCGACCTTGCCGAGGCGCTGATCGCCGCCACGGTGGACGCCGTCGACATCCCGGTCACCGTCAAGATGCGCCTAGGCTGGGACGACAAGTCGAGGAACGCGCCCGAGATCGCCGCGATGGCGGAACGGCGCGGCGCCAAGGCGGTCACCGTCCACGGCCGCACCCGCAGCCAGTTCTACAAGGGGGTCGCCGACTGGACCGCCGTCCGCGCGGTGAAGGCTGCGGTTTCCATCCCGGTGATCGTTAATGGCGACATCGTCGACGGCGCTACGGCCCGCGAGGCCCTGGACCAGTCCGGCGCCGACGGCCTCATGGTCGGGCGCGGCGTCTATGGCCGCCCCTGGGTCGCCACCCAGATCGAGACCGAGTTGAACGGCGGAACCTTCGTCGAACCCGACGTTGAGACCCGCTTGGGCATCGCCCTGGAGCACTTCCGGGACAGCCTGAATTTCTACGGCGACCGCCTGGGCCTGCGGATCTTCCGCAAGCATCTGGCGTCCTATGTCGATAACGCGCCTTGGCCCATGCAGGTCGAGGCCAGGCAGGTCGCACGATCCGCGCTCTGCCGCCTGGAGGATCCCGCCCTGGTCGAGGAAGGCCTCATTGCGCTCTGGCGCGATCCCCAAACGAGATTGGCGGCATGAACAGTCAAACAAGGGCCGCAAGCAGCGGCGTAAATCTGGATGTCCTGAAGGCTGCGGCCTTCGACCTCTCCCCTGAACCAGCCCTGGTGGTGAACGGGGACGGCGCCCTGGTGGCGGTGAACGAGGCCGCTGAGGCCCTTTTCGGCCAAGGGCTCAGCCTGCTGACCCGGGGCCGCTTCGGCGCGGCCCTGCCGGAAGGCTCGGCCCTGGTCTCCCTGCTCAATCGGGCCCTGGAGGAGGATGCTCCGGTCCGCGAGCGCGGGGTGGAAATCAGTCTGTTCGGCCATCCCTCGTTCGAGGCCGACGGCGCGGCGGCCCCGCTCGGCGATGGCTCTGTGCTGCTGACCCTGCACGTCAAGGGTGGCGCCCTGGGCGGGGAGCGCACGGGGGCTGAGGCCGCCGGCCTGCGCACCATCGTCGGTCTCGGCCGCATGCTGGCCCACGAAATCAAGAACCCCCTGATGGGGATCCGAGGCGCGGCCCAGCTGCTGAAGGCTGGCGCCAAGGCCGAAGACACCCCGCTGGCCCAGCTGATCGTCGACGAGACCGACCGTGTCCGCCGGCTGGTGGACCGCATGGAGGCCTTCTCCGACGACGCCCTGCCGGTCTGCACGCCGATCAATATCCACCAGGTTCTGGACCGTGTGAGGGCGCTGGCCGTCAACGGCTTCGCCGACGGCCTGGTGCTGAAGGATCTCTATGACCCCTCGCTGCCGCTGACCTATGGCGATGAGGATCAGCTGATCCAGATCTTCCTGAACCTGGTGAAGAACGCCTCGGAGGCGGCCCACAGCCGGGGCGACAACCGCGGCGAGGTCACCATCCACACCGCTTACCGTCACGGCGTCCGGGTCCGGGCCGCCAAGGGGCAAGCCCTGCGCGGCGCGCCTCTGGAGATCCGTATCCAGGACAACGGCCCGGGGATCCCGCCGCATCTGCGCGACAGCCTGTTCCAGCCTTTCGTCACCACCAAGGTCAACGGCGCCGGTCTGGGCCTGGCGCTGGTCTCCAAGCTGGTGTCAGGCCACGGCGGCCTAATCGATTTCGAATCCGAGCCCGGTCGCACGACCTTCCGCGTGCTGCTGCCCATCGCATCTGAAGAGGACGTCTCGGCATGAACGCGATCGCCAACGCCAACAAGAAGATCCTGATCGCCGACGACGACTCCTCGATCCGGCTGGTGCTCAGTCAGGCCTTCACCCGCCTTGGCTACCAGGTCCGCGCGACCGGCAACGCCACCACCCTACTGAAGTGGGTCTCGGACGGGGAGGGGGACTTGGTGGTCACCGACGTGATGATGCCCGACGAGAACGTCTTCGACGTGCTGCCGCGCATCCGCAAGGACCGCCCCAAGCTGCCGGTCATCGTCATGAGCGCTCAGAACACCCTGCTGACGGCGGTCAACGCCGCCGAGGTGGGCGCCTTCGACTATATCTCCAAGCCCTTCGACCTGGATGACATGACCTCGGCGGCGCGTCGGGCCCTGGCCAAGCCGGCTGACTCCGAGGCGTCCAAGGCCCAGGCCCGCGCTGTGCGCGACGAGCGCCTGCCGCTGATCGGTCGCTCGGGGCCCATGCAGGACGTCTATCGGACCATCGCCCGCCTGGTGGGCGCCGACCTTACCGTGCTGATCCTCGGCGAGTCGGGGACCGGCAAGGAGCTGGTGGCCCGCGCCCTGCACGAGATGGGACGCCGCAAGGACGGCAAGTTCGTGGTCATCAATCTGGCCGCAGTGCCGCGCGAGCGGGTGGAGACCGAGCTTTTCGGCCGCGAGGATGGCGACCACGGCAAGCTCGTCGAGGCCGACGGCGGCACCCTGTTCCTGGACGAGATCGGCGATATGCCGCTGGACGCCCAGACCCGCCTGCTGCGTGTCATTGACGGCTCCGAGCCGGCCCTGAACCCGAAGACCGGCCGCCGGCCCAATGCGCGGATCATCGCCGCCACCAACCGCGACCTGCGGGGCTTGATCCAGCAGGGGCTGTTCCGCGAGGACCTGTTCTTCCGGCTCAACGTCGCCCCGCTGCGCCTACCGCCACTTCGTGACCGGGTGGAGGACATCCCCGATCTGGCCCGCGCCTTCCTACTACGCGCCAACCGCGAGGGCCTGCCCTCCAAGACCATCGACGCCGCGGCGCTTGAAAGGCTGAAGCTGCACTTCTGGCCCGGCAACGTTCGCGAGCTGGAGAACCTGATCCGCCGGATCTGCGCCCTCTATGCCGAAGAGCTGATCAGCGCCCGAATCGTCGAGCGCGAATTGGCCGACCAGCAGCCGCAGATTCAGGGCCAGGAGGGGCCGGTAACCCTGGCCACCCTGGTGGAGCGCCACCTGGGCGGCTATTTCGCCGAACAGCCCGACGGCCTGCCGCCTGCGGGGCTCTACGACCGGGTGCTGGAGGAAATCGAGCGTCCGCTGATCCAGTTGACCCTCACCGCCACGCGCGGCAATCAGGTACGCGCCGCCGAGATCCTCGGTCTCAACCGCAACACCTTGCGCAAGAAGATCCAGGACCTGGGCGTGGAGATGGCTCGAGGACGCCGCTGACTGTCCTGACGCGTATGTGAAGCATTCTCGCAACAACCTGTTGAGTCTCAGGCACAGTTCCGCCTAGGGTCGCGGCGTTATGGCGTCCCTGACCCACGACGGCGAGAATCCTCGAGCGCCGGCCGCGCGGCTGTGGCGGGCTGTTCAGTCACGCTATGTGCTCGGCGGCGGCTACGCCCTGGCCCTGGTGCTTACCGGCGTCGCCATCCTGCTCGCCGCGTCGCCGCCGGAGACCGGTCCGTTGGCGCCCGCCAGCAAGAACATCCTGGTGCTGCTCGGCTTCAATCTGGTGCTGATCCTTGGCCTCGCCGCGATCATGGCCACACGCCTGGTGGCCTTGCTGGACGCTCGGTCGATGGACGCCGGGGCCCGCCTGCATCTGCGATTCGTCGCGATGTTCGCGCTCGCCGCCGTCGCCCCGGCCGTCGTCGTGGCGCTGTTCTACGGCGTGCTGGTCAACCGGGGCGTGGAGAACTGGTTCTCCGAGCGGGTCCAGACCGTGGTGGAGAACTCGGCCACGGTGGCGCGGTCCTATGTGGAGGACCAGAAACGCTACATCGGCGACCACGTGACCCTGATGGCCGTGGACCTCAACCGCGCAGCGCCGGCCCTGCAGTCCAGCCCCATCACCTTCAGTCACTTCCTGGCCTACCAGGCGTCGTATCACGCCTTCCCGGCCGCCTATCTGATCGATGGCGAAGGCCGGGTGCTCGCCCGCGCCGAGGCCGGCGACGCGCCCGCCTATGTCACGCCGCCTGAGAGCAGCTTCAAGGCGGCCGACGAGGGCGACATCTCGGTGCCGGCCTTCGATTCGGCGGACCTGATGCGGGCGGTCTTCAAGCTGACGGCCTATCCCGACGCCTATCTCTATGTGGCCAAGCCCGTTGAGAAGGGGATCATCAACCACCTGACCGACGCCGATGCATCCCTGGTCTCCTATCGCGAGGCCGCCCAAAGCCGTCAGCGAATCCAGGCCGTGTTCGCGCTCTCGTACATGGAGACCGCCCTGCTGGTCCTGGTGGGCGCTGTGTGGCTCGGCATGGCGGCGGCCAACGCCATTTCCGGTCCCGTGGGACGCCTGGTGCAGGCCGCGGGCAAGGTGGCCGGGGGCGATCTTACGGCCCGAGTTGACGCCGACAAGGATCCTGGGGAAATCGCCGTATTATCTAGGGCATTCAACAGCATGACCCATGATCTTCAGGTTCAGCAGGCGGCCCTGCAGCGGGCCCGCGACGAGGCCGACCAGGATCGGCAGTTCATCGAGACGGTGCTGGCCGAGGTGTCGGCGGGGGTCATTGGTCTGGATTCCGACGGGCGGATTTCGGCCGCCAATAGGCAGGCGACCGAACTGCTGGGCTTGGGTGCGTCTCTCGCGCGTGGCCGCAGGCTCGCCGACGTGGCCCCGGAGTTCGTGCTGATCGCCGAAAACGCCCGCATCGCCGGCGAGGCCGAGGAAGAGGTGGACGTCGACCGCGATCGGGAGACGCGCCGCCTGCGTGTGCGCGCCAGCCGCAGCGAAAGCGGCCTGGTCCTGACCTTCGACGACATCACCCGCCTGGTCTCAGCCCAGCGGAACGCCGCCTGGCGCGACGTGGCGCGGCGTATCGCCCATGAGATCAAGAACCCCCTGACCCCCATCCAGCTGTCGGCGGAGCGCCTGCAGCGCAAGTTCCGCAAGGGCGTCCCCGCCGAGGACCTGGAAATCTTCGACCGTTGCACCGACACCATCGTACGCCAGGTCGGGGACATCGGCCGGATGGTGGACGAGTTCTCGGCCTTCGCCCGCATGCCCGCGCCCAAGTTCGCCGAGCAGGATCTGGTGGAGCTGTTGCGGGCCGGCGTCTTCGCCCAGCGCGTGGCGAGCCCCGATATCGAGATCGACCTGGTGGAGCCTTTGCCGCCCACCGTGCTGATGGCCGATGGACGGATGCTGGCCCAGGGGCTGACCAATATCCTGAAGAATGCGGCGGAGGCTGTCGCGGCCAGGGTCGCCGATGAGCCCCAGCCCGAGGGGCGGATCATCGCCGAGCTGACCTCCGATGCGGCCGGCGTCTGCATAAGTATCGAGGACAATGGCGTGGGCCTGCCCGAAAAGGACCGCGACCGGCTGACCGAGCCCTATGTCACGACCCGCGAGAAGGGCACGGGCCTTGGTCTGGCCATCGTCAAACGGATCCTCGAGGACCACGGTGGCGAGCTGATTCTGACCGACGCGACGCAGGGCAGGGGCGCCCGCGTCCTGCTGAAACTTCCGACGACGGCGCGGGTAGGCGCCGTCACCGACGATCACGGACTAGAGGTGACCAATGGCGGCTGACATTCTGGTGGTGGACGACGAGGCCGATATCCGCGAACTCGTGGCCGGCATCCTGTCGGACGAGGGCTATGCGGTCCGAACGGCCAACGACTCGGAATCGGCGCTCGCCGCCATCCGGGCCCGCAAGCCGTCCCTGCTGGTGCTCGATATCTGGATGCAGGGCGGCGGCATGGACGGGCTGGAGCTGCTGGACATGCTCCGCACCCTCGACGCCGACTTCCCGGTGATCATGATCTCGGGCCACGGCAATATCGAGACCGCCGTAAGCGCGATAAAGCGCGGGGCCTACGAGTTCCTGGAGAAGCCCTTCAAGTCCGACAAGCTGCTGCTCATCGTTGAGCGCGCCCTGGAGGCCACCAGCCTGAAGCGCGAGAACCGGCGGCTTCGCACCCAGGCGATCATGCCCGATGGCTTGGTGGGCAGATCGATGGCGACCCAGCAGCTGCGCAGCCTGATCCCCAAGCTGGCCGGCGCAAACAGCCGCGTCCTGATCGCCGGCCCGCCCGGCGCAGGCAAGGAGACCGTGGCGCGGATGATCCACGCCGCCAGCGCCCGGGCCAAGGCGGAGTTTGTCGTCATCAGCGCCGCCGGCATGACCCCCGAGCGGATGGATCTCGAGCTGTTCGGCGAAGAGGCCGAGACCGGTCGCCCGGCAAAGATCGGCGTCTTCGAGCGCGCCCATGGCGGCACCCTCTATCTGGATGAAGTGGCCGACATGCCCTTCGAGACCCAGAGCCGCATCCTGCGGGTGCTGGTGGAGCAGCGCTTCCGGCGCGTGGGCGGCGACAGCGACGTGCAGGTTGACGTTCGGGTCGTCTCCTCCACCTCGCGGGATCTGCGCGAGGAGATCGCCGGCGGGCGATTCCGCGAGGACCTGTTCCACCGCCTGAACGTGGTGCCGGTGATGGTGCCGGGACTGGCCGAGCACAGGGAGGATATCCCCGAACTGGTGGACTACTTCATCCAGCGTATCTGCGAGGCCACTGGCATGCCGCGCCGTCGGCTGGCGGACGACGCCCTGGCGACCCTGCAGGTCAAGGCCTGGCCCGGGAACCTGCGCCAGCTGCGCAACAATGTGGAGCGGATGCTGATCCTGGCCTCAGGCGACCCCAGCGAAGCCATTAGCGCCGACATGTTGCCGGGCGATTCTTCGCCGTCGGACCAGGGTTCGTCGCTGGGGGCCGATCGGATCATCGCCCTGCCGCTGCGCGAGGCCCGCGAGGTCTTTGAGCGGGAGTACCTCAACGCCCAGATGCTGCGCTTCTCCGGCAACATCTCGCGCACCGCGGCCTTTATCGGCATGGAGCGCTCGGCCCTGCACCGGAAACTCAAGTCGCTTGGCCTTTCGGGCGCCCGCCCCGTGGAAGAAGAGGACGCCTGATGGGCCGCATCGCCTATGTGAACGGACGCTTCTCGCGTCATGATCAGGCCGTCGTCCATATCGAGGATCGCGGCTATCAGCTGGCTGACGCGGTCTACGAGGTATGGTCGCTGTTCGATGGCAAGCTGGCCGATCCGGAGGGGCACTTCGCCCGCCTTGAGCGGAGCCTGGGCGAACTGCAGATCGCCATGCCCATGAGCCGGGCGGCCCTGACCATGGTGCTGAAGGAGACCGTGCGGCGGAACCGTATCCGCGAGGGGCTGGTCTATCTGCAGGTCGGCCGCGGTGTCGCGCCCCGCGATCACGCCTTCCCCCATCCAGGCACCCCGCCCAGCATCGTGGTCACGGTCAAGGCGATCGACCGCGCCGCCACCGAGGCCAAGGCCGCCAAGGGCGTCTCGGTGATCACCACCCCGGAGAACCGCTGGGGCCGTTGCGACATCAAGACGGTGGGCCTGCTGCCCAACGCCATGGCCAAGCAGGCAGCGAAGGAACGCGGCGCTGCCGAGGCCTGGTTCGTGGACGAGATGGGGCTGGTGACCGAGGGCTCGTCCTCCAACGCCTGGATCATCGACGCCGACGGCACGGTGCGCACTCGCGCCACCAACGCCAACATCCTGCGCGGCGTGACCCGCTACAGCCTGCTGGATATCCTGAGGGAGCAGGGGATGAAGGTGGACGAACGCCCCTTCACCCCCGATGAGGCGCGCGCCGCCAAGGAGGCCTTCATCACGGGCGCCGGGACCCTCGTCATGCCCGTCGTCGCGGTCGACGGGCAACCGGTTGGAGATGGAACCGTTGGGCCAGTGGCGATGAAGCTGCGAAGCCTCTATATCGAGCGTGCGCGAGCAACCGCGATCTGAACAGCACGGCGCGATTGCGTCGGTCACAGAGAGAGGTCTAGCGTCCAACTTGTGTGTGGCGGCCGTGTTGGCCGCCGATCCAGAACAAAGGGCGAAAAGCCATGTCGAACGAAAAGAAACAAAACCTGCAGGACACGTTCCTGAACAGCGTGCGCAAGTCGAAGACGCCGCTGACGATCTTCCTGGTGAACGGCGTGAAGCTGCAGGGCGTGGTCAGCTGGTTCGATAATTTCTGCGTGCTTCTCCGCCGCGATGGCCAGTCGCAACTGGTCTACAAGCACGCCATCTCGACCATCATGCCGGCTCAGCCCGTGCAGTTGTACGAGCCGGCGGAAGACGAGGCCGATTGAACTCTAAACTCATAGATCGCGAAGTCCCCCCGCAGGGGGCCATCGTCATCCACCCCGTCCGTGACGAACGGGGCCAGTCCCGAACCGCCGAAGGGCGTCTGGAGGAAGCCATCGGGCTTGCCCTGGCCCTGGATCTGGTGATCGCTGACGCCTTCATCGCGCCGTTGCGCAAGCGCGTGCCCGCCACCCTGTTCGGCAAGGGCAAGGTGGAGGAGATCGGCAACATCATCGAGGCCGCCGAGGCCGACGTGGCGGTCGTCGACGACCAGCTGACGCCGGTGCAGCAGCGGAATCTGGAAAAGGCCTGGAAGGTCAAGGTCATCGACCGGACCGGCCTGATCCTGGAGATCTTCGCCCGCCGGGCGCGGACCAAGGAAGGCCGTCTGCAGGTCGAGCTGGCGCGCCTGTCCTACGAGAAGTCACGCCTGGTCCGCACCTGGACCCACCTGGAGCGGCAACGGGGCGGGGCAGGGGTGATGGGCGGTCCCGGGGAAACCCAGATCGAGACCGACCGCCGACTGATCGCCGACAAGATCGTCAAGCTGAAGAAGGAACTTATCGAGGTCCGCCGGACCCGCGATCTTCAGCGAGGCGCGCGCCAGCGTCACCCGTACCCGTCTGTCGCCCTTGTCGGCTACACCAACGCCGGCAAGTCGACCCTGTTCAACCGGCTGACCAAGGCCGAGGTGGTGGCCGAGGACATGCTGTTCGCCACCCTGGACCCCACCATCCGGATGCTCGACCTGCCCGACGGCCGGCCGGCCATCCTGTCCGACACTGTGGGCTTCATCTCCGAGCTGCCGCACGAACTGGTGGAAGCCTTCCGCGCCACCCTCGAGGAGGTGAAGGAGGCTGACGTCATCCTGCACGTTCGCGACATCTCCAGCGACGAAACCGACGCCCAGGCGCAGGACGTGCGCACCGTGCTGTCGCGGCTCGGCGTGGAGATCGAGGAGCGGCGGCTGATCGAGGTCTGGAACAAGCTGGACATGGTCGACGCCGAGGACCGCGACCGGGTGATCGGCGACGCCCGGCGCGCCAATCCTCCGGCCATCACCGTCTCCGCCGTCACCGGCGAGGGCTGCGACGAACTGCTGGCGCTGGTCGCCGAGATGGTGGACGAGGCGCCCGCCGTCGAGATCACCGCGACGGCGGCTCAAGGCGCGGCGGTCGCTTGGCTCTACCGCCATGGGCGAGTGCTGGCGCGTGAGACCCAGGACGACGGTGGCACGCGTCTTGCGGTGAAGCTGAGCGCCCAGGCCCTGGGACAGTTTGAGCAACTCTTCCCGCAGGCCCGCCTGCGGGCCTGACGCCGGAGCGTTCCGTGGACTATGTGCCCATCCAACCCGGCCCGCGCCGGGCGCCTGCCGGCCTGATCGTGATGTCTGTTCTGGAGGTGCTCCTGGCGCTGGCCGCGGCATGGGTGGCGCTGACCCGGATGTCGCCGAGCCAGATCATGGACCATCGCGACGTGATCACGACTGTGGCGGGCGGCACCCTGCCGCTAGCTCTGCTGGCCGCTCCGGTGCTGGCCTGGATCGCCTTCCTCCGCCGCGCCGATGGCGCGATCTGGCCCTTGCTGTGGAGCCCGGGAACATGGGCGCTGCTGATCATCGCGGGCAGCCTCTAGCCTACTCCGCAGCGGCCGCCCTCTCGGCCGCCTTGGCCGCGTCCCACAGTGCGTCCATTTCCGCCAGGTCCGACTGGTCCGGCGTCTTGCCGCGCGCCTTCAACTCGCTCTCAATGTGTCGGAAGCGGCGGGCGAACTTGGCGTTGGTGGCACGGAGCGCATCCTCGGGGTCGATGTCCAGGGTCCGGGCGATATTGGCCACGACGAACAGCACGTCGCCCAGTTCGGCGCGGGCCTTCTCCCGATCGTCGGCCGCGATCTCGACCTTCAGCTCGCCGACCTCCTCGTCCAGCTTGGCCACCACCTCCCCGATGGTAGGCCAGACGAAGCCGACGGTGGCGGCGCGTCGCGAGAGTTTCACAGCGCGGGTCAGGGCCGGCAGGCCCGACGGCACGTCGTCGAGGAGGCTTTCGTTGCGGCCCCTGCCCGCCCGCTCCTCCGCCTTAATCAGCTCCCAGGCCTGAGTCTGCTGGGCGGCGGTGCGCTGCGCCTCGGCGCCAAAGACATGGGGATGGCGGCGGATCATCTTTTCGGAAATGGCGTCGGCCACGTCGTCGAAGCCGAAGGCCCCTTGCTCCTGCGCCATGCGGGCATGGAAGACGACCTGGAACAGCAGGTCGCCGAGTTCGTCCCGCAGGTCGGTCAGGTCGTTGCGCTCGATGGCGTCGGCGACCTCATAGGCCTCCTCGACCGTATAGGGGGCGATGGTGGCGAAGGTCTGCTCCAGGTCCCACTCGCAACCGCCTTGGGGATCGCGCAGGCGGGCCATGATGGCGAGTAGCCTGTCGATCGGTCGTTCCGCCGCCATGTCGCAAGATCCCAGGAGCACACGCGGAAATCCGTTCCCCGCGAGGCGCGATCTGACCGCGCGCGGCGTGGGCAGGCAAGGTCGATCTCGCACCAAGGGGGGAGATCGAGCCATGTTCGCGCTGCCCCGCCGGCTAGGGCTCGGTTCAACGCGCGGCGTAGGACTCGCCGCGGCCGTAGCGGTAGGCGAAGCGATTGAAGGCGTAGTGCGCATCCGCCCACGTGCTCTTGGTCCAGGCCTGGCGGATGTCGCTCTCGTACCATTGGAAGTGGATCGGGGTGACCTCTCCGGTCACCGAGATCGCCTGGCCATCAATGGTGGCGCCGCCGATGCCATAGCTCTCGTAGGACAGGCCGGGCTGGGCGCCGAGTTGGCGGAAGGTGGGACGGTTCGGCCGGACATCGGTCAGCACCAGCTCCATGCGACCGCCGGCCAGCACCCCGGTGCGCTCGAGTTCACGGGTGACGTCCCGGCGCAGTTCCGCCGCCAGGCGGTCGACATCCTTCACACCGAGATCCTCGGCGGCCTTCTTCTGAAGCTCAGGCGAGACCGAAACCTCGACACTGCCCACGGTGGAGAGCGGCGCGGCCGCGGCCGAACCCGCAACCAGGGCGGCGAGGGAAGAAAGAAGAATGACGTGCATGAGCAGGCTCCGAGGATGAAGCAGTGTCAGGCGGATGTGGGGAGTCGGCCGCCCAGGCGCCATGGAGGCGCCCAAGCGTGGCCTTACTGTGGCGAAGCTTGCGCCTAGTCGGCGGTGGCTTCGGCCGCGACCTTCGGCTTGGCCTTGGCGCGGGTCTTCTTGACCTTCACCGGGGCGGGTTCCGGCTCGGGATCGGGCTGCGGATCGACGTCCAGAAGGCTGAGGGGGATGTTGCCCACCTTCACCCGGACACCGACGAAGCGCATTTCGCCATCGATGAAGCTGACCTCGTCGAGGCCGACCTCCGGGCTGCGCTTGATCAGGGATTCGTCACGGAAGGTCAGGCGAAGCAGCATGGTGTCGCGCGACACGCCATCGGCTTCGGCCTTGGTCACCGCCGCACGCAGGTCTTCGATGGTGGGGCCGCGGGTGCTGGTGGCTGCAACCTTGTAGGACTTGATCATCATTCGCCTTTCTTCCCCGAGGGATCCCACTGGCGGGGACGCGTCGGGCAGGTCGGCGGGGTGGGCGGCGCGCCGACAGGGCTCTTGGAGAGCGGCCTGAACCATAGCACGAACCCGGCCCGCCGGGGGTCTTTCATGGACCTGTCGCAAAACAGACAGACAAAACGAAAACGGGCCGGCGCGAGGCCGGCCCGTCAGAACGTTCAGGACTCCGCGTTGGCGGACGTCCGGTTCGTCTTAAGCCGCAGTCAGTTGCCCAGCGGACATCTTGCCGCTGCGCTGATCGCGCTCGAGTTCGTAGTTGAGCTTTTGACCTTCGTGGATCGAGCCCAGGGTCGAACGTTCAACAGCCGAAATGTGGACGAACACGTCGCCGCCGCCATTTTCAGGCTCGATGAAACCGAAGCCCTTGGTCGCGTTGAACCACTTCACAGTACCGGTAGCCATAGTCGTTTAGTCCTAGCAATAGTGTATTCGGCTGACAAAGCGTCGCCGCAGAATCAAAGTTCATGATGGTAGGGAGGGTAACTTCGGGGCCTCACCAGCGGTGAGCCGAAATCGCGAGCCGCGCCAAGTCGAAATTCGATGAGGCCCATCTCTCATGAATGTCTTGTGAAGGCAAGGCATTGTTGGCGCAGGGCCAGGCTGACCGGTCCGGGAAACTGTCCGGTCGAGCCGGTTTCTCACATCTTCAACGGGGACACATAGCCGGTGAGCTCGAGATAGCCGCGGGCGCCAGGCGCCCTTACGGCCCCCTCCCAATAGACCGGACCGCCGGTGGCGCGGCTGTCGAGTTCCTGATCATCGAAAAGCGGCGTCAGCCGCCAGCGGCGCTCGCCCGCCGGGGTGCGTACGATCACCTCGCGCTGCACCGGATAGCGCCCGCCGGTCCGGGGCGAGCGCCAGATCCGCTCCGTGGTGAACCGCACATCTCCCGGCCCCAGCCGGGAGGTCGTCCCGTCGGCCGTTCGCAGCGACCCGCCGGACCACAGGGCGTTACCGGCCGCATCACGGACCCGGAACGCGGTGAGGGCGCCGCCGTCGGCCAGGTTCAACCCCACCCAGTCCCAGCCCACGGCCTTCGGATCGAGCAAGGTGGAGGACCATTCGTGATCGAGCCAGGCTTCGCCGGTGACCTTGGCGCGCTTGCGGCCCTGGAGAACCGAGCCCGTCACCTTCAGGTGCGGCAGGCTGTAATAGTAGCTGGCCTGGGCGGGCAGGGGTCCTTTGCGGCTGAACCCCCGGTCGCCCTGCAACAGGACCGGCTGGGTGGGCGCAAAGGCGAGATCCAGGGTGAAGTCGGCGCCGATGGCCTTGGCGACGAACCGGCCGTCCGCCGCGCGCGCCAGGCGCCAGTCGTCGATGACGATATTGGCGTCTGTCGTAGAGGCCTCCGCCAGCCCCAGCCCCTGGCGCGCCATCCGGCCGTCGTGCAGCAGGTGGCCGACCTTGGGGTCCGAGAGCCCGGCGTGGGCAAAGAGGATCTGCTTGGGTGCGAAGGCGCTGGGGTTGCGCTGATCCACCGAAAGACGGCTGCGGAAGAAGGTCACCTGGAAGCCGAGGTCGCGGCCGTCCTCCGTCTTCAGCCAACCGGTGACGTACCACCACTCGGTCCGGTAGTCGGGGTGGGAGCCGTGGTCGGCCGGGAAACTCAACGCCTTCCCAGCCCGCACCTCCGGGAACACCGGCAGGACGGGCCTGTCCGGCGCCGCGGCGGTCAGCATCCAGGCCAGCAGCGCAAGGCCCGCCAGCTTCCAAGCGCGGGGCATCACCAATCCTCCCGAACGGCGCGCACCGCGTCGGCCGACAGCGCCCGCCGGCCGGCCAATACAGCTGTTCCCGCTCCGGCCGCCACCAGGGCCACCGCGAGGCTTGCGAACAGACCAAGGGGGAGGCGGGTCTCCATCGTCCAGTGGAAGGATTGCGGGTTCACGACATGGATCAAGACCTGGCTCATGGCGAGACCGAGACCGAGCCCCGCGATGACCCCCACAGCCCCCAGCAGCGCGCCCTCGACAGCCAGCATCAGGACGATCTGGCGACGCAGGACGCCTACATGGCGCAACATGCCGAACTCCTTGGTCCTGGCCAGGGTCTGGGCCGAGAAGGTGGCGGCCACCCCGGCCAGCCCGACGACGATGGCGATGGCCTCCAGGGCGTAGGTCAGGGCGAAGCTGGAATCGAACAGGCGCAGGGCGATGGCCCGCATCTGGCGCGTCTCGAAGAACTGGACCTGCTCGGCGAGGTTTGGGGGCAGGGCGGCGCGAATCGCCTCGCGGGTGCTGGCCGCCGTCGCGCCGGGCGCCAGGCTGAGGGAGGCTTCGGCCCGCAGGTCGTCACCAGTCAGGCGGGTGTAGTCGGCCTCGTCCATGGCGACGGCTCCGGATTGCCGGGCATAGTCGCGCCAGACCCCGGCCACGAACACATTCGGGTCTCCGCCGCCGAGGGGCAGGACCATCCTTTGGCCGACACGGTGGCCATAGAGCCGGGCGGCCGGTTCCGAGAGCCAGACTGGCGTCACGCCCGGCGGTGCGGTCGCGCTGCGCCCGATCATCGGGAGACTGGCCTTGGGCTGGACCTTGTCCACCGGCCGGACCAGCAGGACGAGGGGCGGCATGTCGGCCGAAAGCTGCATGGGCAGGGACTTCTGGAACACGATGTCCGCGACGCCCGGCGCCCGCGCGATTCGGGCGCGGGTCTCGGCGTCAAAGCCACCGCTCTCGACCCGGAACAGCAGGTCCGACGGCAGAATTTCGGTCAGCCAATCGTCCACCGAGCCCCGCAGACTGGCCACCATGACCGCCATGGCCACCATCAGGCTGGTGCTGGCGACGATCCCGCACAGCGCGACCGCCGCCTGGGCCGGCGCCCCCCACAGGCGCTTGATCGCCAGGTCGATGGAGACATTGCCGCGGCCGGCCCCCAACAGGGGGGTCAGCAGGATCCTGGCGAGCCAGGGCATGGCCGCGACGCCGCCGGCCAACATCAGCGCGATGGAGAGATAGCCGAACAGCGGCAAGCCCCAGACGGCCGGCAAGAAAGCCGCGGCGCCGCCCGCCGCCAGCAGGCCCAGGCCCCACCATCCGGCGGGCCGGGCGTTGGGATCGTTCTTATCCCCCAGGTCCTTCAGCGCGATGCCCGGCTGGGCGCGACCGGCCTCGAGGGCCGGTAGCAGGCTGCCGAGCAAGGCGGCCAGCAGCCCAAGGGCGAAGAAGACCACGACAGGGAGGGGCGTCACCACCAGGTCGGGAGCCGTGCCCTGGAAATAGCCGCCGCCGAGGTCGCCGCCCAGGAAGCGCAGGGTGCCCATAGCGACGCCAAGCCCCAGCGCGAGCCCAAGCGCGGCGCCGACACCGCCCACCAGGGCGCCCTCGACAAAGACCTGGGCCAGCAGGCCGCGCCGCTCGAGCCCCAGGACCCGGAGCAGGGCGAAATGCGGCCGCCGGCGGGCCACCGACAGCGACTGGGCCGAATAGACCAGGAACCCGCCGGTCAGCAGGGCCATCATGGCCAGCATTTCCAGATTGACCCGATAGGCCCGGGTGAGGTTGTCGCCCCGCCGGGCCTCCGACTGCGCGGTGACAATCTGGGCGTCAGCAGGGAGGCGGGCGCGCAGGGCGGCCTGCACCGTCGCTGGATCGGCGCCTGGCGTGAACTTCAGGTCGATGCGCTGCAGACGCCCCAGGCTGCCGAACAGCCACTGGGCGGTGGCGATGTCCAGCACCGCCACCTGCTGCTCCGAGGCCGCGCCGCTCAGTAGGCCCGCCACGACGAATTCCACGCTGCGCCCCGCCGCCGTGATGGTCACCGCCTCGCCAACCTGGCGATCGCTGGCCGCCAGAGCGGCTGGCGACAGGACGATGGCCCGGGGATCGAACAGGCTCTCCGGCACGAAGCCGCTGGCCCCCTGCGCCGGGGCCGACACCCGACCAAGCAGGGCAGGGGTGACGCCGGCCGCCCGCAGCGGGTCGATCCCCAGGACAGTCAGACGACCGCCCTCCAGGGATCGCGACGGGCCGGTCCCGAACCGCGCCGACAGTTCGACGACCGGGCTCGCGGCGGCGATTCCGGGCGTCCGCGCCAGGACCGGATAGAGCGCTTCGTCAAAGCCGAGCGGCGTCGTGGCGTGGACTTGCAGGTCAGCGTCAGCGTTCACCGAGCGCACCGCTTGGGCCAGCTCGTTCTGGGCCGAACCGTTGATCAGGTGGACAGCGAAGCCCAGGGCCACGCCGATGGCGATGGCCAGGGCCGCCGTCACCACCCGGCCAGGATGGTCGCGCCATTCCCCGACCATCATCCACCTGAGCGCCGTGCGGCTGAGAGGGCGGCGATCAGCCGGCATGGCGCAGGCCGTCGCGCGTGAGAACAAGGCTGCGGTCGGCCACGGCCGCCGCACGCTCGGAATGGGTCACCAGGATCGCAGCCGCGCCCGAGCCGCGCACCTCGGCGACGAACAGGTCGAGAATCCGCGCCGCGGTCTCAGGATCGAGGTTGCCGGTGGGCTCGTCGGCCAGGACCAGGGCCGGTCGGTGGACCAGGGCGCGGGCCAGGGCGACGCGCTGAAGCTCGCCGCCGGAAAGCTGCGAGGGCCGGTCGCCGGCCCGGCCAGGCAGGCCGATCGAGTCCAGCATCGTCGTGGCCCTCGCCGTCGCCTCGCCGGCCTCCACATTCTGAAGGACGAGGGGCAGGGCGACGTTCTGGGCCAGGGTCAGGTGCGGCAGGATGTGGAAGGCCTGGAACACGAAGCCGATTCGGTCCCGCCGCATCCGCGTGCGCCCGTCCTCGTCCAGGCTCTCCAGGGCAACGCCGTCGATGGCCACGCCGCCGCTGTCAGCCTGGTCCAGTCCCGCGATCAGGTTCAGCAGGGTGGACTTGCCAACCCCGGACTCGCCCATGATGGCGACGATCTCGCCGGGCGGAACGTCCAGGTTCAGGCCCTCGAACAGGACGCGCCCACCTGGGACAGACTTGCGCAGAGCGGTGAGCGACAGCACGGGAGGACTCATGGCGTCAGCCTAGCGCAGATCGCGGCTATTATCCGCCTTGAGGGGAATGGCGGGGCTGGAGCGAAAGCAGCCACATCCATTCTTCGCCTAAGGAATATTATCGGAAATTGTAGCATGGCGTTGGGGCATGCCGCTGCGTGACCTTTGACGCTAAGTCCGGCCTCTGGCTAGGCTCGCGCAACACCCAGACCGCCAGGAGTTCCGCCATGAGTCAGCTGCCCAGGGCTTGCATCATCGGCGCCGGCTGTTCTGGCTTCACGACCGCCAAGCGGCTGAAGGACTTCGGCATTCCCTACGATTGCTTCGAGATGTCCGACGACATCGGTGGCAACTGGTACTTCAAGAACCCCAACGGCATGTCGGCCTGCTACGAGAGCCTGCACATCGACACCTCGAAATGGCGCCTGGCCTTCGAGGATTTCCCGGTCCCTGCTGATTGGCCCGATTTCCCGCATCACGCCCAGTTGCTGCAGTACTTCAAGGATTACGTCGACCATTTCGGCCTGCGCGAGACCATCACCTTCAACACGGGCGTCCAGAGGGCCAGGCGCACCCCGGGCGGCCTCTGGTCGGTGACACTTTCCTCAGGGGAAACCAGAACTTACGACGCGCTGTTCGTCTGCAACGGCCACCACTGGAGCCCGCGGACCCCCGAATATCCCGGCGTGTTCGACGGCCCGGCCTTCCACAGCCATGCCTATTGCGACCCCTTCGATCCCGTCGACATGCGCGGCAAGAACGTCGTTGTGGTTGGCATGGGCAATTCGGCGATGGATATCGCCTCGGAACTCGCCCAGCGACCCATCGCCAAGACCCTCTGGGTCTCCGCCCGCCGTGGCGTCTGGGTTCTGCCCAAGTACATGAACGGCAAGCCGGCCGACAAGTCGGCGATGCCGACCTGGATGCCGCGCAAGCTGGGCCTCTCCATGGCTCGCAAGATGATCAAGAAAACCCTTGGAAACATGGAAGATTATGGTCTTCCCAGGCCTGATCACGAGCCCCTCGAGGCCCACCCTTCGGTCAGCGGAGAGTTCCTGACCCGCGCCGGCTGCGGCGACATCAGGTTCAAGCCGGCCATCAAGGCCCTGGAGGGCCACCGCGTCCGCTTTGCCGACGACACGGTCGAGGATGTCGACGCTATCGTCTTCGCCACCGGCTACGACATGCGCTTCCCGTTCTTCGATGACCCCGAGCTCGTCCCGGACGCCAATCACCGCCTGCCGCTGTTCAAGCGCATGATGAAGCCCGGCGTGCCGAACCTGTTCTACATGGCCCTGGCCCAGCCCCTGCCGACCCTGGTGAACTTCGCCGAGCAGCAGAGCAAACTGGCTGCCGCCTACCTCGCCGGCCGCTACCTGCCGCCGCCCGCCGCGGAGATGAAACGGATCATCGTCAAGGACGAGGAAACCCACCTGGGCCAATACTACCAGGCCAAGCGCCACACCATTCAGGTCGACTTCGGAATTTACGTAGACGACCTGCACCGCGAAATCGCACGTGGCGCAAAGCGGGCGAAGGCGGCGGGCGATCACCTCCCCGTGCCCGGCCGCGCCCAGGCGGACGCCTGACTGTCAGGGCCGACACCAATACCCAAATTGGGTATAGCGTTGACAGTGACACGTACCATGCCGCAAGACGCCAAGCTTCACTGTGGCAGGAGTACAGGATGAGCGTCGGCGAAGAGGCCCTTGAGCCTAACGAGAAGATCGCCTCGATCATCACCGCCGAACTTCTGCTGCGCATCGCTTGCAGCATGAACAAGGAGTTCGGAGCCGACTACAACGGCTTCGTCGTCTATCTGACGATCCTCGCCACCAGCGTCGGGCGGGTCTTCCGCGCCGAAGGCTTCGATCCCGCAGTGGATCCCGACCTCGTGGGGCTGGTCAATGTTCCGGGGATCTCCCGCGCCGGCGTCTCCCGGACCACAGGCATTCCCAAGGAGACCGTGCGCCGCAAGGTCGAGGACCTGATGGCCAGGGGGCTGGTGCGCGAGAGTAGCCGGGACGGGTCGCTGAAGCCCAATTTCGAGGCCCCTGCCCCCAATTTCACCGAGCATATCACCCACAACACCATCTCGATCCGCCGGTTTGGTCGAGAGCTGCGGCGCCACGCGGGCATGGAGCTCTAAGGCAGCCTCAAGTCGCCGCCCGCGATAGCTCGCAGGGTCTCGACGAAGAACAAGGGCTCCAGGGCGGTGATCCGCGCCTCCAGGCTGTCGACCGTCTCGCCAGGGGCGAGGGTCAATTCGCGGCGGGTCAGGACCGGCCCCCGATCATATTCCTCGTCGACCAGGTGGATCGTGGCGCCGCTTTTCAGCGCGCCTGCGGCGATCACCGCCTCATGGACCCGGCGGCCGTACATGCCCTCGCCGCCGAACTCTGGCAGCAGGCCCGGATGGATGTTGACGACGCGGTGCTGATAGCGGGCCAAGGTCGCGGGTCCCAGCTTGCGCAGATAACCTGACAGCACCACCAGTTCGACGCCGGCGGCCTCCAGGGCGTCGCGCAAGGCGATATCCGCAGCGGCCGGATCGCGTTCCGTGGGGATGCAGAGGTTGGGCACGCCGCGTTCCTGCGCAAAGGCCAACGCTCCGCTCTTGCGGTTGTTGCTGACGATCAGCCGCGCCTCGGCCCGAAGCTCGCCAGCGGCTATGGCGTCGACGATCGCGCGAAACGACGACCCGTTCCTCGACGCGAGGAAACCCAGCTTAAGCAGCGAAGACATCAGGTGAATTCGCCACTGAGTTGATGTTCGAAACGCAACCCGTCGAAGCCCGGTTCGACCCCGGCCGGCAGCTTGGACTTGAGGTCTTCGTAGTCCAGGTCGATGTGCATGTTGGTGAGGACCGTGTGCCGGGGCTTCAAGCGCGCCACCCACTCCAGGGTCCGCTCGACATGGGCGTGGGTCGGGTGCGGGGTCCAGCGCAGCGCATCGACGATCCAGACATCGAGGTCAGCCAGGGCCGCGAAAGCCGCCTCGTCCAGGTTCACGACATCGCTGGAATAGGCCACGCCGCCAAAGCGATAGCCCACCGAGCGAACGCCGCCATGATCCTGGTCGAAGGTGACAACAGGAATCACGCCCGAGGGCCCGGACACGCTCCACGTCTCGCCGTGCGGCGGGATCGGCCTCAGGTCGGCGATGCCGGGATAGCCGCCCTCCCCCTCGAAGATGTAGCCGAAACGCCGCCGGGCGGAGACCGCGGTGGCCTCGTCGGTATGGCAGGGAATGCGGGCCCGCTGGCGGATAAAGAAAGCCCGGATGTCGTCGATGCCGTGGATCTGGTCGGCGTGGTCGTGGGTCAGCAGCACGGCGTCCAGGCGCCTCGCGCCCGCGTCGGAGGTCTGACTCACCAGGTCCGGCGAGGTGTCGACGATGAGCGTCGTGGAGGTCTCTGGGGTATGGCCGGTGCGCCGCACCAGCAGCGAGCAGCGGCGGCGCCGATTCTTCGGATTGGCCGGGTCGCAGGCGCCCCAGTCGCCATCGGCCCGCGGCACGCCGCCGGACGAGCCGCAACCAAGAATGGTGAACTCAAGGGCCGCGCTCACGGCCGCGGGATCCGCTTGAACAGGTTGAAGAAGGCGTCCTCCGTCCGCTGCTCGGCCTCGTCGCGCCCCCAGCCGCGAATCTCCGCCAGTTTGACCAAGACGTCGGGCAGATAGGCGGGCTCATTGCGCCGACCCCGGTGTGGGACCGGGGCCAGATAGGGGCAGTCGGTCTCCACGATGATCCGATCGGCCGGCATCTCGCGCACCACGGCGCGGACATCTTCGGCCGCCTTGAAGGTGGCGATACCGGAAACCGAGAACCAGGCGCCCAGCGCCGCGCATCGGATCGCGAGTTCGGCCCCTGAGGTGTAGCAGTGCATCAGCAGGGGGAAGGCGCCCTTGGCGTGCTCCTCCTCCAGAATATCGCCCATGACCTGGTCGGCTTCGCGCGTGTGGACCACCAGGGGCAGGCCGGTCTCGCGCGCCGCCAGGATATGCTGACGGAACACCGCGGCCTGAATCTCACGGGGGCTGAGGTCGTAGTGGAAATCCAGCCCGCACTCGCCAATACCCACCACGCGCGGGTCGACGGCGAAGTCGATCAGGGTCTGGGCCGTGAGGTCTGCATGGTCCTTGGCCTCATGCGGGTGCGCGCCCACCGTGCACCAGATGTCCGGATGGTTCGCCAGCGCCCGGACCGCCGGGAAATTCGGGATCTTGTCGCAGATATTGACCATCAGCCCGACGCCAGCGGCGCGCGCGCGGTCGATCACCGCCTCGCGGTCCTCGTCGAATTGCGGGGCGTGCAGGTTTACGTGACTGTCGATCAGCATGACGGGCTCAGGCGCGCGCGGCGTCACGCAGTTCGGAAAGCGCCGTGAACAGGGCGTCGGCGCGGTCGAGGTTCACGGCTTCCACCTCGCGCGGCAGGCGCTGCAGCGTCTCCCATGCCGAGGCCCAGCGATCAAGGCCGCCGTGGCCATCCGCCGCCTGGGCCAGCACACGGGCATGGACCCGCTCGGCCAGGCGTTCGAACAGCAGGTTGAACTGGGTCGCGCCTTCCCCGCCGCGGAACCGGTCGGCCAGGGACAGAGCCGCGGCCTCATCCACCTGGGGCAGGTCGCGCAGCAGCTCCTTGGCCGCGTCATCGATCGCCACGGCGCCGGCGTTGGCCAGGGCCCAGGCCCGCCCAGGCGCCCCTACAGACATGCGCGCCAGGCGGATGGCCTCCTCGGCGTTGGCGTTGGTGTGCGACCGGACAAAGGCGGCGGTGTCGCCCTCCGACAGGCCATGGAAGGTCAGCCTGCGGCAACGCGAGCGGATCGTGGGCAGCAGCCGGCCTGGCGAATGGGAGACCAGCAGCAGCACCCCGCTGGGGGGCGGCTCCTCCAGGGTCTTCAGGACCGCGTTGGCGCTGTTGGCGTTCAGATCGTCGGCGGCGTCGATGATCGCCACCCGATGTGGGGCGCTCGCGGGAGATTTTGAGAAGAACTCCGACAGCTTGCGCGCCTCGTCCACCGGGATGACCTTGCGCGGCTTGCCGTCCTCACCCACGCGCTCCAGCACCAGGATGTCGGGATGGGAGCGCGCCATTATCTGGCGGCTGACGGGATGTGCCGGATCGGCGCCCAGCGTGCCGTATTCAGGGGCGGGCGGCGCCCCCAGCAGACGGCGGGCCGCCCGGTACGCGAAGGTGGCTTTTCCGACGCCTTCCGGCCCGGTGAGCAGCCAGGCGTGGTGCAGGCGGCCCCGGGCGCGGCTGGCCTCGAACGACTCTTCAGCCGCCTCATGGCCTTGCAGCCCAAAGACATCGCGCGGATGGGGGATGTCCTCAGCCATGGACCGGCAATCGTGCGGCCACGGCGGTCCATACGGCGGCCTCGACGCCCTCGATGGTGTCGGCGGCCTTCACCAGGACGCACCGGTCTGGCTCGACGGCGGCGATCTCGCGGAAGGCGGCCCTCAAGCGTTCGTGGAAGTCTACCCCCTTGGATTCGAACCGGGTTTCGGCGTGCCCCGACGCCTCGGCATGGGCCTCGGCGCGGGCCAGTCCCACCTCGACCGGCAGATCGAACACCAAGGTTAGATCCGGCCGCACTTCCGCCAGGACGTGGTTCTCCAGAGCCGCGATCAGGTCCGGCGCCACGCCTCCGGCACCGCCCTGGTAGGCGCGGGTGGAATCGGCGAACCGGTCGCACACCACCCAGGCGCCGCGTTCGAGCGCGGGAACAATCGTCCGTTCGATGTGATCGCGCCGGGCCCCATACATCAGCAGGGTCTCGGTCACCGGGCTCCAACGGTCTGCAGAACCGGTCAGGACCAGGGCGCGGATCGCCTCGGCGCCGGGGGAACCCCCCGGTTCGCGGGTGGCGACGACCTCGACGCCGCGCGCTTCGAGGCGCGCCACAAGGCGTCGGACCTGGGTGGATTTCCCAGCGCCCTCTCCGCCTTCGAAGGTGATGAACTTGCCGCGCGACACCGGCGCAACATGGCCGGTTCGCGCGGTTTGTCGAGGCCTAGAAGGGTCTCAAGACCCGGGCCTCGGCAAAACCGTAGGACGCCACCTTGTCGCGCAGCCCCCAGGCCTCCCCTTCGTCGGCGCCGCCCTGCAGGACGACCCGATAAAGGGTGATGCCATCGGGCCGCTGCACCGGCTCGATGATGGCCTGTCCCGCGGTGGAGAGCTGATCGACGACCCGCTGGGCGTTGCTGCGATCACTGAAGGCGCCGGCCTGAACCCTGTAGGCGCTGGCCCGCACGACGGCTGGCGCGCTGGCATAGACCGGCGCCGCCGAGGACACGGGCGGGATCTGGCTCGAGGCTATCGCGGCCCCCGTTATCGGCGGCAGGCTGGCGGCGGCCACCGAGACCGGCGCCGGCGGCGTGTAGGCCGGCAGCGGAGCGGAATAGGCGGGCGGGATGTAGCTTCCCGAGGCATAGGCCGGAGCCGGAGCGGCGTTACCGGCGTACCGCAGACCCGTGTCAGGCCCGCCCAGGGTCGCGGGCCCCACATACTTCACCCGGACGTTGGCGAGCCCCTTGCGGTCATAGCCGAGTTGGCGCGCGGCCTCGTGGCTCAGATCGATGACCCGTCCGCCCACAAAGGGCCCGCGGTCGTTCACCCGCACCTGCAGGGTCTTGCCGTTGTCGAGATTGGTGACCTCGACCATCGAGGGCAGCGGCAGGGTCGGATGCGCCGCCGACACGGCGTTCATGTCGAAGGTTTCGCCGTTGGCCGTCGGCTTCATGTGGAAATCGTCGCCGTACCAGGAGGCGGTGCCGGTAGCGTTGTAGTGCGGATCTTCGTGCGGCACGTACCAGACGCCCGCCACCTGGTAGGGAGAACCGACCTTGTAGCGCCCCCCTGCCCCAGACGGCGCCTTGCCGGTCGTGGCGTCAGGCAGCTTGCCAGCCAACCTGGGCTGCGGCGTGGCGCAGGCCGCCAGGGCGACGCCGGCCACCAGGACGACAGCGAGGTTGCGCGCGGTGGCGCTGTGACAATGGGCGTTCATTGGCCGCAAATCCTTCTTCCCACGCGCCCCCCAGCACGCGGTTCTGGCATCCACAGTGCCTGTAAGGATTTGCGCGACGGTTAAGGAAGAAGGTTAATTCGTTAAGCCTGCGCCGACGACCATGGCCCGCATCGACACCGACCACCCGGCGGCGGTGCTGTTCAAGCCGCTCTCGGAACGCCAGCTGCGCCACACCATCGAGGAGGTGCTGGCGCGCTGAGGTGGCGGACGGGGTGGGATTCGAACCCACGGTGGGCTTTCACCCACGGCGGTTTTCAAGACCGCTGCCTTAAACCACTCGGCCACCCGTCCAGGTTTGAAACCTAGTCCTTGGCGCGTTCCACGTAGGAGCCGTCCTCGGTGAGGATGACCACCCGGGTGCCCGGCGCGATATAGGGCGGCACCATGGTGCGAAGGCCGTTGGAGAGCACCGCGGGCTTGTAGGACGACGAGGCGGTCTGCCCCTTCACCGACGGCTCGGTGTCGACGATCTCGAAGGTGGCCAGGCGCGGCAGGGACAGGGCGATCGGCACGTCGTTGTGGGTCGATAGCTGGACCGTCATGTTCTCCTGCAGATAGGCGGCGGCGTCGCCGATCACCTCTTCGCTGGCGGTGAGCTGGTCGTAATTCTCGGGGTTCATGAAGTGGAACCCGTCGGCGTCCTGATAGAGGAAGGTGTGGTCGCGCTCGTCGACGAAGGCCTTCTCCACCGACTCCGTGGTGCGATAGCGTTCCGACACCTTCACCCCGTCGGAGATGCGCCGCATGTTCAGCTGGGTCACCGGGGTGCCCTTGCCGGGGTGGATGTTCTCGGCGCTGAGCACCACGTAGAGCTTCCCGTCCATGTCGACGACGGCGCCCTTGCGGAGCGAGCTGGCGGCTACCTTTGGCAAGTCATTCGTCCTCTGGTCGCGGCGGGCCAATGGCCGGCGCGTTGTGCTAGGTTCCTGCGCTCCTATAGCGATCCGGGCCAGGATCGCCAGTCTCTTGGAGCGCCGAGCGTGACCTCCCCCCTGCCCTCGCCCTGGTGGCGGCCCGAGAACCACCAGGACCGCAGGCCCTTCCTGCTGGGGCGCAACGCCATACAGAGGGCCATCCGGGGCTGGTTCGAGGACCGGGGCTTCACCGAGGTGGACGCCGCGGCCCTGGCCGTATCGCCGGGCAATGAGGCGCATCTGCACGCCTTCGCCACCGAGGCCATCACCACGGACGGTCAGCGCTCACAGCTCTATCTGCACACCTCGCCGGAGTTCGCCTGCAAGAAGCTGCTGGCCGCCGGCGAGACCAAGATCTTTGATTTCGCAAAGGTTTGGCGCAACCGCGAGCGCGGCGCCCTGCACCATCCGGAGTTCACCATGCTGGAGTGGTACCGGGCCGAGGCGCCCTATGAGACCCTGATGGCGGACTGCCAGAGCCTGCTGGCCCTGGCGGCGGAGAGCGTCGGGGCCGACGCCTTGCGGTTCCGGGGCCACGTCTGCGACCCCTTCGCGGAAGCCGAGCGGGTGACGGTGGCGCAGGCCTTCGAGCGGTGGGCGGGGGTCGATCTGCTCATGTCGGTCTCCACGGATGGAACAGTCGACCGTTCGGCCCTGGCGGCCCAGGCGCCGGTGCGGGTGGCCGACGACGACACCTGGTCCGATATCGCGTCCCGGATTCTGGTGGAGAAGATCGAGCCGCACCTCGGCATGGGCCGGCCGACATTGCTCACCGAGTACCCGATCGCGCAGGCGGCCCTGGCCCGGCCGAAACCCGGAAACCCCAAGGTGGCCGAGCGTTTCGAGCTCTATGCCTGCGGCGTGGAGCTGGCCAATGCGTTTGGCGAACTGACCGACATTGACCAGCAACGTGACCGTCTGGGTGCCGAGATGGACGAGAAGCAGCGCGTCTACGGCGAGCGATACCCCATCGACGAAGACTTCCTGGCGGCGCTCGCGGTGATGCCGGAAGCCAGCGGCTGCGCGCTGGGCTTTGACCGCCTGGTGATGCTGGCCACGGGCGCGGCGCGGATCGACCAGGTAATCTGGACGCCGGCTCCGGAGACCTAAGCGCCGTCAGTCTCGCAAGCTTTTCTCCGCTCCAGTCTGATCAACGTTGTCGCGTGCGCGATCGAGCACCGCGCGAAGGTGGCGCAGGACCGGCAAGGCGTCCGCCAGCGTCGCAGCGTCCAGTTGCTTGGCGATACCCGCCGTGGCCGCGTCGAGGTTGGCGATGGCGGCTTCGCGAAAGCGACGACCCTCATCGGTGAGGTGAACCAGCTTGGAGCGGCCGTCCTGAGCGTTGTGCCCTATGGCGATGAATCCCCTTTGCCTCAGCACTGACAGCGAGTGAGTCATTGTCGCCTTCGTGACCTGCATCGCGGTGGCAAGCCGCTGGGGCGTCCGGCCGTCGCCCATGCGGACCATGTGGTTGAGAATGAAGAAGTGCGACACGTGCACGCCCTCCGGCAGCACGCGGGCAAACATATTCATGGCCAGCTGGTTGATGATGCCGACCTCGTTCAGAAACTCAAAAAGCTGCCGGCCGGTCAGCTGCTCCCCCTCGCTCATGCGGCGACCAGCTTGGCCTCGAGCGGCCAGCGGGGGCTGGGTCCGACAGCCGCGCCGTGGCCGATGCGGCACAGCATCTGCACGGTTCCGCCACGAGGCGCCAAGCGCGCGTGCGCCTCACGGTAAGGACCGGCCATCTCCGGAAACTCCTGCAGGGCCTGACTCAACGGATGCCAGCCGACGCTCTCGCGGGTAGCGGCCAGGTTCATGCGCACCCAATCACGCCCTGCGGCGATTTGGTCAATCCGTCGGTTCTGTGCGCTAACCATCCAGACGTGTCCTGTGGCGGAAGCCGCGTTCTCGATCACAGCCCCTACCCCCTGCTGGTAAGCCATAGACTTCGGATCCAGCGCCACTTGGCGGTCGAACTGGCCGACGCGCGCCAAGCCCTCGAACACCACGCCCGTGAAGTCGATACCATCGGGGTTCGCCTCCACTTCGGCGCGGCCGATGCGGAACAGATCCACACTCTCACGATAGGTTCGCGGAGTGGCGATCTCGATACGCAGCGCGCGTTCGGTGAGGCTGCGCAGCGCCGCAACCGAGGTGGGCGCCAGAGATGCATCCACCGCCGGGCCGTGGCGCGCGGCCGCCAGGATCCGGGGAACGACCGCGGGATCCACGAGACGCGCCGTGTCGAACGGCTCCTTGTTTGTTCTGCGCGCCAGCACGTGGGCGAATAGCGGATCGGGGCGCACGGTTCCGTCACGCACAAACCGCGCAATCGCCACTCGACCGGAGGTCAGCCCCTGGGGGGTCTCGCCGTCCGGGAATAGCTCCAGGTCCACGCGATCGCCCGCTTCGGCCGCAGCCATCACCATCAACTCCAAGAAGCAGCCGAGGCCGATGGTGATCTGACGGTTGAGCGGGTCAGTGTGGGGGAGCAGGCGCGTACGATCAACATGGAGGGTGACCTGGCCCGGCGTCCGCACGTCCGCCAACCACGGCTGCCGATTGTGCGGGTTAGGCGCGAGGATCGCGTAACTCAATGCCCCTAGCCGGACGTCGTCCCGTCGTCCCGCGGCCGACCAAGGGGCCAGCGCAAGCTTGGGTTCTCGAGTCAGCGCAAAGCCCACAGCCCCTGCCGTCGCCCCGGCGAGCACGCCGCCACCCATCAAGGAAAGAAACCGTCGCCGTTCCATCGCCATCTCCAAGGTCATCTCGTTTGACGTCATACTATCTAGCTAGACGTCTAACCAAACGCCGTCAAGTGATCTGGACGCCGGTCCCCGGCCAGCCTTGAGACTCAGCTTCAGGCGCCGTAGTGCTGCGGCGTGAGCCGGTCGCTGTCCTTGTCGTTCAAGACCGCCGTCGCGATGTTCTGCATCGCGTTGTCGCTGCTCTATGCGACCGCCTCGGCCGCCAGCGTGCTGGACCGGGTGCAGCACCAAAGCCAGCCGGCGCAACACCATGAGCACGGCGGCTTCGGCGACCTGTCCTTCGACGATCACCACCAGGACGGCGACACCGAGGCGAGCCATGATCGCGGCAGCGGGCATCATCATCACGCCGATGGCCCGCAGGGCATTCTCGGAGAGAACCAGGGGTGCGGTGTCAGCGCGAGCTTAACCGAACGGCCGGCCATCCTGTCCGACCAGCTGATCACCAGTCCTGGCTCACCCGGGCCCGAGCGCCCTCCCAAAGCCGTCACCCTCAGCGTCTGAGCCCCCGCGTCGCACGACGTGGGCCAATCACGTCTGCTTGGTGAGACCCTCATGCCAAAGCCCCAAAACGCGCGCCCATGGGCGCCGTCCCGCCGTCTGTTGACGGCCTGCGCCGCCGTGTTCGCGGCGGTCGGTTTCGACGCCGTCGCCGAGACCTTGAGTCTCTCCGAGGCCCTGACACGGGCCGCGACCTATGACCCCTCCCGCCCGGCCGCCGACGCCCGCGTGCAGGCCGCACAGGCCGGTGTCCGCCAAGCGGGGGTTCGCCCCAATCCTATCCTGGGCGCGGACCTGGAGAACTTCGCGGGCACCGGCGACATCGGCCTGGCAGACCGCTCCGAGGCCACGCTCTACTACGAGCAGACCTGGGAACGGGGCGGCAAGCGCGAGGCGCGGGTCGATGTGGCGCGGGCGGAATTAGCCGTGGCCCAAGGCCGGGCCTCGGTTCGCGCCCTTGACCTGTTGGCGGAGGTCCAGGCGGCCTGGGTGGAGGCCCTGGCCGCCGAGGCGCAGATCGCGGTGGCGGAAGAACGCCTGGCCCTGGCCCGGCGCCTCGAGGGCGAGGTGGAGCGCCGGGTGCGCGCGGCGCGTGATCCGCTGTTCTCCGCCGAGCGCGCCCGCACCGCCACCGCCCAGGCCCGTATCGACCGCGACCAGGCGCTGGCCGCCGCAGAGCAGGCGCGAGGGCTGCTGGCGTCCTACTGGGGCGCCGGCGCCAATTTCGAGCTCGGCGCCTCGGCGCTGGAACCGCGGGCCGCGGCCCCTGCCGGCACGCTCCCTGACACCCCGGACCTGCGGCTGCTGGCGATGGAGCGCGACCTGAGCCAGGCCCGGATCGGGGTCGAGCGCGCCCGCGCCGTGCAGGATCCCCGCTGGCGGGCCGGACTGCGGCACTTCGGGGAGAGCAACGATGTGGCGGTCATCATCGGGGGATCGATCCCACTGGGCCGCAACGACACAAACCAGGGCGCCATCGCGCGCGCCCAGGCCGAGCGCACCGCCGTCGAAGCAGACATGGCCGCCGCCCGGGTCGACCGGGAGCGGGAGGTGTCGCGCCTGACCGCACGGCGCGCGACGACCCTGGCCGAGGTGACCCGAAACGACGCTGAGGTCGCCCCCAGCGCGGCGCGGGCCGTAGCCCTGGTCCGGGACGGCTTCAACCGTGGCGGCGGAGCCTTCACCTATCTGGAGGTGGCCGACGCCCAGCGGGCGGTCATCGAGGCCAAGGCCCGGCGCATAGAGCTTCTGAAACGCTTCCATCTCGACGGCGTGCGCCTCGACCGACTGACCGGTCGCCATGCCGCCCTCCTCGCCAGCGCGGAGATCCGCTGATGCGCCCCTCGACCTTCCGCGGCCTGGCCGCACTCCTGCTGGCCGGCAGCCTGCTCGCCGCCTGCGCCGACCGGCCCAAGTCCAAGGCCGAGGGCGACGACCACGCCGCCGCCGCCGCCGATTTCGAGCGCGGGCCGCATCGCGGCCGCCTGCTCCGCGACGGGGACTTCGCCGTCGAGATCACCATTTTCGAGGACGGCGCGCCGCCCGAGTTCCACGCCTATGTCTATCGCAAGGACAAGCCCATCGATCCCCGACAGGTGCAGCTCAGCGTCGAGCTGACCCGCCTGGGCGGCAAGGTCGACCGCTTCGCCTTCGCCCCTGTCGAGGACTATCTGCGCGGGGCCGGGGTGGTGGTCGAGCCGCACTCCTTCGACGTCAAGATCCGGGCGGTCGAGGGCGGCCGGACCCATCAGTGGGCCTATGCCTCCTACGAAGGCCGCACGAGCATTTCGGCCGAGGCGGCCAAGGCCGGCGGCGTGCGGACTGAAATCGCCGGACCGGCGACGATCGGCGAGCTCGTCGACATGGCCGGCCGGGTGGAGATCGTTCCGGAGGGCAAGGCCGAGGTTCGGGCCGTCTATCCCGGCCGCATCCTGATGATGCGCGGCGAGCTGGGCCAATCGGTGCGCAGGGGGCAGGCGATGGCGCGGGTGGAGTCCAGCCACAGCCTGCAGGCCTATGCGATCACGGCGCCGATCAGCGGGGTGATCATCGAGAAGAACGCCAATGTCGGCGGCGTGGCCGGCGATCAACCCCTGTTCGTGGTCGCCGACCCCACCAAGCTGCACGCCGAGTTCTTCGTCTATCCGCGTGACGCCGAGCGCGTCCGGGTCGGCCAGCCGGTCGAGGTCCGCTCGCTGTCCGGCGAGGCGCGGCTGACCGCCAGGGTCGAGGCCATCCTGCCGACCGCCGACCTGGCCAGCCAGACCTTGATGGCCCACGTCCACTTGCCGCCAGGCGCGGCGACGAGCTTCCGGCCCGGCATGGGGGTGGAGGGATCCTTCTCCGTCGGCGCGCAGTCGGCCCCGCTGGCGGTGCGCACCAAGGCCCTGCAACGGTTCAGAGACTTCACCGTGGTGTTCGCCAAGGTCGGGAACACCTACGAGGTGCGGATGCTGGAGCTGGGCCGCCAGACGCCGGAATGGACCGAGGTGCTCGGCGGCCTGGCGCCCGGAACCGAGTATGTGGTCGACGGCGCCTTCCTGATCCGCGCCGACATCGAGAAGTCGGGGGCCAGCCATGACCACTGACATCGTCCCCGGTCGCCCCGGCCTGCTGGTACGCATCGTCACGCTGTCGATCCGCTTCCGCTGGGCGGTGCTGGCCCTGGTCTTCCTCTCCGCCGCCCTTGGCGTGTGGAGCTTTCAGCGGCTGCCCATCGACGCGACGCCGGACATCACCAATGTCCAGGTCCAGATCAACACCGAGGCCCCCGGCTTCTCGCCGCTGGAGGCCGAGCAGCGGATCACCTTCCCGGTGGAGACCGCCATCGCCGGCCTGCCCGGCCTGCAATACACCCGCTCGGTCTCGCGCTACGGGCTGAGCCAGGTGACCGCGGTGTTCGAGGACGGGACCGACATCTACTTCGCCCGCCAACTGATCAACGAACGACTGCAGATCGCCCGTGGCCAACTGCCGTCCACCGTCGCCCCGGAGATGGGCCCCATCGCCACCGGTCTGGGCGAGATCTTCATGTACACGGTCCAGGCCAAGCCCGGCGCGCGCAGGCCTGATGGCGAGCTCTACACCCCCGAGGACCTGCGCACCCTGCAGGACTGGGTGATCCGGCCGCAACTGCGCAACACGCCCGGAGTCACCGAGGTCAACACCATCGGCGGCTTCGAGCGGCAGTACCACGTCACCCCCTTGCCGGAGCGGCTGTCGGCCTATGGCCTGACCATGACCGACGTCATCGAAGCGCTGGACCGCAACAACGCCAATGTCGGCGCGGGCTATGTCGAGCGCTTCGGCGAGCAGTACCTGGTGCGGGTTCCGGGCCAGGTCGCGGGGCTGGACGACCTCAAGGGGATCATCGTCAGCAACCGCGGCGGCGTGCCGATCCGGATCGCCGATGTGGCCGACGTCGGCATGGGCGAGGAACTGAGGACCGGGGCCGCCACCCAGGACGGCCGCGAAGTCGTGCTGGGCACGGTGTTCATGCTGGTCGGCGAGAACAGCCGCACGGTTGCGCGCGCCGCGGCCGCACGGCTCGAGGAGGCGGCCAAGGCGCTGCCCGCGGGAGTCTCGGCCGTACCGATCTACGACCGCACCGACCTCGTCGATCGCACCATCAGGACCGTCGAGACCAACCTGCTTGAGGGGGCGCTGCTGGTCATCGTCGTGCTCCTCCTGCTGCTCGGCAACATCCGCGCGGCGCTGATCACCGCCGCGATCATCCCGTTCTCCATGCTGCTGACCATCACCGGCATGGTGCAGACCCGGGTTTCCGGCAACCTGATGAGCCTGGGGGCGCTGGACTTCGGCCTGATCGTCGACGGGGCGGTGATCATCGTCGAGAACTGCCTGCGGCGGTTCGGCGAGGCCCAACATCGTCTGGGCCGGGTGCTGACCCGTGACGAACGCTTCAGTCTGGCGGCCACCGCCACCGACGAGGTGATCGGCCCGTCGCTGTTTGGCGTGCTGATCATCACCCTGGTCTATGTGCCGATCTTCGCCCTGACCGGGGTGGAGGGGAAGATGTTCCATCCGATGGCGATCACCGTCGTCATGGCCCTGAGCGCCGCCATGGTGCTGTCGCTGACCTTCGTTCCCGCCGCCGTGGCCCTGTTCGTCACCGGCAAGGTCGAGGAGACCGAGAGCCGGGTGATGCGCGGCGCGCGGCGGTTCTATGAGCCGGCGCTGGCCTTCGCCCTGCGGATGCGCGCCGCGGTGGTGGCCGGGGCCGTGATCCTGGTGCTGTTGGCCGGTTTCGCGGCGAGCAAGATGGGCTCGGAGTTCATTCCGAACCTCGACGAGGGCGACATCGCCATGCACGCCCTGCGTATCCCGGGCACCAGTCTGAGCCAGGCGATCCAGATGCAGGCCGCGCTGGAAGCCCGCATCAAGCGGTTCCCGGAGGTCGAGCGGGTTGTGGCCAAGATCGGCACCGCCGAGGTGGCGACCGATCCGATGCCGCCCTCGGTCGCCGACACCTTCATCCTGCTGAAGGACCGGAAGGACTGGCCCGACCCGCGCAAGCCGCGAGCCGAGCTGGTCGAGGAACTGCGGGCCGCCGTGGCCCAGGTGCCGGGCAACAACTACGAGTTCACCCAGCCGATCCAGATGCGGTTCAACGAGCTGCTGTCGGGCGTCCGCGCCGATGTGGCGGTCAAGGTGTTCGGCGACGACCTGGACCAGCTCCTGACGATCGGCAATGAGCTGAAGGCCGTCGTGGAGGGCGTCGACGGCGCCCAGGACGTCGGTGTCGAGCAGATCACCGGCCTGCCGGTGCTGCAGATTACGCCCGACCGCGCCGCGCTCGCCCGGCTGGGGTTGAACGTCCAGGACGTGCAGGACGTCGTCGCCACCTCCCTGGGCGGCGCGGTGGCCGGCCAGGTGTTCGAGGGCGACCGGCGCTTCGATATCGTCGTCCGACTGCCGGAGCCCCTGCGCCGAAACGTCGATGAGATCGGCCGCCTGCGGGTGCCGCTGGCCGCGACCGGGCAAGGCCCGCGCGGCTTCGTGCCGCTCGCCGACGTCGCCAAGATCGAGGTGGAGATCGGTCCTAACCAGATCAGCCGCGAGAACGGCAAACGCCGGGTGGTGGTCACCGCCAATGTGCGTGGCCGCGACCTAGGCTCCTTCGTCCAGGAGGTGCAGCGCAAGGTCGGAGCCGAGGTGGAGGTCCCGAGCGGCTACTGGATCACCTATGGGGGCACCTTCGAGCAGCTGATCTCGGCGGCCAAGCGGCTGCAACTCGTGGTCCCGGCGGTCCTGTTGCTGATCTTCGGCCTGCTCTACGCCCTGTTCCGCTCGGCCAGGGACGCGGCGATCGTGTTCTCCGGCGTGCCCCTGGCCCTGACCGGCGGGGTTGCGGCCCTGCTGCTGCGCGGCCTTCCGCTGTCGATCTCGGCGGCGGTGGGCTTCATCGCCCTGTCGGGGGTGGCGGTGCTCAACGGGGTGGTGATGGTGAGCTTCATCCGCAACCTGGTGGCCGAGGGTCGCCCCCTCGACGCGGCGATCTCCGAAGGCGCCCTCACCCGACTGCGGCCGGTGCTGATGACCGCCCTGGTGGCCAGCCTGGGGTTCGTGCCCATGGCCTTCAATGTGGGCGCGGGCGCCGAGGTGCAGCGTCCGTTGGCCAGCGTGGTGATCGGGGGGATCATCTCCTCGACGATCCTCACCCTGCTGGTGCTGCCGGCGCTCTACCGGATGGTCCATGGACGCCGGGCGGCGCGGGATGGCGCGACCAGGTGATCTGGACGCCGGTCCCCGGCAAAAGCCTAGAGCGGCGCCTTCATCGCGCAGACCGTCGCGGCCAGTTGCTGGAAGCCCTGAGTATAGGAGGTCCAGGGCGTGGCGGGGGCGGGGTTGGCCGGATAGAGCATGGCGCCGTTCTGGGCGTAGTTGGCGCCGCTGATATAGGTCGCCGTCTTGGCCTGGCAGTCGAAGGCCACCTTGTGGATCGACCAGGCCACCGGGGTGGGATTGGCGCCGAAGTTGGTGGGGGTCGCGTAGAGGGTCTGGACCGAGGTGGTCTTCACGGCGCCGTCGATGGCGATCTCGCCGGAGGTGAAGGACCAGGCGGCGAAACTGTCGCGCGCGACGCCTTCGTAATAGGGCGCGGCGGCGGCCTGCAGGGCGAGGCTGAGGCCGGCGGCCAGGATCAGGGGGCCCATCACTCGGCCACCAGACCGGCGGCTTCCATGACCCCGTTGGGGCCCGGCACTCCGGTGACCGTGACGGACATGGTGCCGCTGCCGCCGCCGTTGTCCTGCACGTTGAAGACCACGATGTTGGGCTGCTTGAGGGTGATGAGCTTGACCCGGGTGAAGCCGCCGTCATTCCCGTCCACCAGTGGGTGGGTGTAGGTGGTGTAACCGTCGGCGTCCGGCGCCGGGATCTCCGAGGCCGGCCGGCAGCCGAAGAACCGGATGGGTCCGGCCGTCGGGTCCACGGCCCAGGCCGCCTCGGACAGGCACTTGGGATCCAGGATGATCCCCGCCCCGCCCATGGCCGAGGCGCTGGAACTGGCGAGCAGGGAAAACGCGGCGGCGATCAACAGGCGTTTCATGGCGGAGGTTCCGGGACAGCGGTCAAGAGGCGGGCGTCAGGCCCAGGGTGATAGTGTAGAGCATCTGGGCGGGCCTCGGATGGCAGCTGGCCACCGGCGCGTCCTCGCGGCAGACACCCTTGGCGGTGTCGTAGTTGACGCTGACGGCCACCGCCTGGTCGGCCTTGCGGTAGCCCATGGCCGTGCCGGTGGGACCGTCGGCGGCGGCGGCGTTGTCCGGCGCCCAGCCCCGGCCCTGCATCATCGTGTCGAGCTTGCCCGCGACCGCCTGGAAGCTGGCCCCGAAGACCGCCCCCGTGCCCGTGAAGCTGATGAGACAGCCCGGGGCGTCGGCCTGGCCGGGATAGGACACGCTGGCGAGCGCCGCGCTCGATGTCGCCCCCAGCGCCATGTCGGCGCCCGACTTCAGCGCCAGGCAGGTGGCGGGCACGGCAGGCGCGGCGTGAGCCGCCGTCGTTATGGCGAGCGCCGCGATGGCGGCAAGGCCTGCAAAGGTCAGTTTCATGATCGGCTCCCCCCCGGGCTCAACGGGAGAATAGCACGGGTATGCGACATGAAAAGTGCGGCTTGTTTCTGCGGGTGGGAGCCAACTCGGTTGGTCCCCCTCCGACCCGCCGCGGCGCGCCTGGCGAGGAGCTTTTACCCCGCGTCCTCGACCTTCAGGCTCTCGCGCAGGGCGCGTTTGAGGAACTTGCCCGAGGCGTTGCGCGGGATGGACTCGTCGAGGAACCAGACGTAGCGGGGGGCCTTGTGCTTGGCCATCAGGCCCGTGCAGTGGGTGCGCAGCTGGTCGGCGGTGAGGCTGTGGCCGGGGCGCAGGAGGACGGCGGCGCCGACCTCCTCGCCCAGGCGCTCGTCGGGGACGCCGAAGACGCAGACCTCGGCCACGGCCGGGTGGCGGTAGCAGGTGGCCTCGACCTCGGCGCAGTAGACGTTCTCGCCGCCGCGCAGGACCATGTCCTTCTTGCGATCGACGATGAAGATGAAGCCGTCCTCGTCGATGCGGGCCACGTCGCCGGTGTGCAGCCAGCCGTTGGTGATGCTCTCGGCCGTGGCGTCGGGGCGGTTGAGGTAGCCCTTGATCACCGGGGCGCCCTTGACCCAGAGCTCGCCGACATGGCCCGGCGGCACGGTCTGGCCGTCGTCGTCCACGCAGCGGGCCTCGAAGGTGGGCATGGCTGGGCCGCAGCTGTCGGGCTTGTCGACGAAGAAGTCGGCGGCCACCGAGGTGATGATGCCGCAGGTCTCGGTCATGCCGTAGCCGGTGTTGGGCCGGGCGGTGGCGACGGCCGAATCGATCTTGGCCACCAGGTCGGGCTGCAGCTGGGCGCCGCCGCCGCCGAGCGACAGCAGACTGGAGGTGTCGGTCGTCGCGAAGTCGGGGTGGGTGATCACCTCGCGGGCCATGGTGGGCACGCCGCTCATGGCGGTGATCTTCTCACGCTCGATCAGCTTCAGGGCCTCGCCCGGATCCCACTTGTACATCAGCACCATCTTGCCGCCGGCGGCGGTGAGGGCGTAGGCGGCGCAGTTGTTGGCGGTGACGTGGAACAGCGGGGTGACGATCAGGCCTGCGGGGACGCCCGGCGCCGGGGCGGCGGCGGGATCGATTCCGTTGGCCCGCATGGTGGCAAGGCCCTGGACCTGGCCGGAGAAGCCCATGTTCATCAGGTTGGCGACGCAGCCGCGATGGGTGAGCTGGGCCCCCTTGGGGAAGCCCGTGGTGCCCGAGGTGTAGAAGATGCAGGCGTCGGCGTCGGGATCGACCTGGACCTCGGGCATGTCGCCGCCCCGGCTCAGCACCTCGGAGAACGGCAGGACGCCTTCCGGCGGATTGTCCATGCGGGTGACCACCAGGCGGGTGTCGGCGGCCATGGCCGGGCGCTCAAGTATGCGGGCCAGGCGCTCCTCGTCACAGAAGACCACCTTCGGTGCGCTGTCCTTGAGGGCGTATTCCAGCTCGTCGGTCACCCACCAGGCGTTCATGCCCACGGCGGCGACGCCGAGGCAGACGCAGGCCCAGTAGAGCAGCATCCATTCGGGATAGTTGCGCATGGCGATGGCCACCCGGTCGCCGGGGCGCACGCCCTGCGCCCACAGCCAGGCGGCGATGGCGTTCACCCGTTGGTGGGCCTGCGCATAGGTGATGCGCTCGTCCTCATAGACCATGTAGACGCGGTCGGCGTAGGCGGCGGTGGACAGCCAGACGGCGCGGATATTGGGCGGGGCGTGCTTGTAGCTGCGGATGGAGTTCCCGCGAACCTCGATCTCCTCGACCTCGAAGGGCTGTCCAGGGGCCGTCAGCTCGGCCCAGGCCTGCTTGAGTTCCGCGTAGTGCATTGTTTCGTCCCGGCGTTTTTTGATTTTTGCTTGTGGCTCCATAGTGTCGGCATTCCGCGACGTGCGCCAAGCGGGAAGTACGGGGGAAACGGCCATGAAAACCTACCGCATCGGGGTCATCGGCCTGGGCCAGCGGATCGCCCATGTGCTGGCCGCCATGAAGGAGGTCGGCTGGAGCCTGGACCTGGCGGCCTATGTCGATCCGGCGCCGGTGGGGGCGCCGATCCTTGAGGCGGCCGGGATCCCGCTGGGGGTCAGCTACCCCTCCCCCGGCGCCCTGCTGCACGACGGGCCCTATGACCTCGTCATGATCGGCACGCCCAACCACCTGCACATGCGCCATCTCGGCCTGGCCCTGGCGGCGGGCTATCCGATCTTCGCCGAGAAGCCGATCGTGCGCACGGTGGAGGAGACCTACGGCCTGGCCCGCGCCCTGGCCGAGCCCGGCCATCCGCCGCTGTTCATCGGCCTGGTGATGCGCTCCATGCCCATCGTGCGCGAGGTGATCAAGCGCGTGGACTCAGGCGAGCTGGGGGAGATCATCTCCATCGACGCCACCGAGCACCTGAACGTCGAGCACGGCGCCTATCTGGCCCGCAACTGGCGGCGCAAGGTCGAGTGGGGCGGGTCCTACCTGCTCGACAAGGTGTGCCACGACTTCGATATCTTCGGGCGCATCGCGGGCGCGCGGGCCGCCAAGGTGGCGAGCTTCGGCGGGCGGCGCGTGTTCACCTCGGAGCGGGCGGGCGCGCCTCGGACCTATGACGACGGCTCACCGGCCTATGTCGCCACCAACCCCGGCTGGATGGGCGCCAACGACGCCTTCGAGAGCGACATGGACGTCACCGACCACCAGACCGCCATGGTGGAATACGAGAACGGCGTGCGGCTGTCCTTCCACGCCAACAGCCATGTCAGCCTGCCCGAGCGCCGCTGGTACGTGGCCGGGACCGACGCCACCCTGATCGCCGACCTGGTGCGCAACAAGCTGATGATCCGCCGCACGCTGAGCCGCCAGAAGCCGGAGCGGATCGACTATGGCGGCGTGACCGCGGACTCCCACAACGGGGCCGACCAGGCCATGGCGCGGGACCTGCTGGCGACGCTGGAGACCGGGGCGGCGTTCCCGGTCACGCCCTATGACGCCATGGAGGCGGGGCTGACGGTGATGGCCATCGACCAGGCGATGGCCGACGGCGTGATGCTGGACTGCGGGGAGATGTGGGCCGGGTTGGATGAGGCGCGGGGGTGAACGAGCATCAGAGAGGCCACATCCCGCTGGGCTGGCCGACATGGCTCGCGATATGCGTGGCGTGCATGGGCGTTGGATGGACACTCGGCTTCGCCGTACAGCGCGGTTTCTGGAGCCAGGAGACCGCCGCTTGGGTCCAAGCTATAGGCTCCGTGATTGCAATTGGGTTCGCTGTTTGGATTCCCAACCGCCAACGACATGTGGCTCTCCAACATGCGGCGGAGGGGCTTTTCGCCGCGGCCGAGAATCTGCTTGCAGCAACTTACCTGATCCAAGCCTGCGTCGAGCTTGATCTACGCGCCTTGCGAACGCTATCGACACCAGCCGTTAAGCTCGAAACCGCCGTCGCTGGGCTAGCGGGCGTGACCGCATCAGGCCTAGTAGCGCCGCAATGGATTGCGGATGCTTACAGTCTAGAAAGTTACGGACGTACAATTTGTCATGCGTTTCTAGAATCGTCTGGAGTAAGCGACGACTTGTTTGTCGGAATGGTTTCACTCGGTAACGAAGAATCACAGAAAAGATATGAACGACTATCTCTAGCTTATGGAAAAACCCCTAAATCGCCTTTAGAATTTGCTTCAGAGTCGCGCGAACGTCTCGAAGAATTGCAGAGCTACGCCATGTCTGGCCAGTGGGGGGTCAGACGTTAGCTCCGAGCCAATGCGCGTTCGGGAGGGAGCGAAACGAGCAGCCTTGCTGCGCGCGCCCTCCCCCCAACCCTCCCCTAAAGGGGGCGAGGAGTGGAAACTTTCAGCCGGCGATGGTCTCGGTGAGCGCGGTCAGGAGCTTCTCCGTCTGCGCCTCCGTCCCGACCGTAATCCGCAGATAGTCCCCGATCCTCGGCGCATCCCAGCGGCGGACCAGGATGGCCCTCTCGCGTAGCGCCGCCGCCAGGGCCGCGCCTGAATGCTGCGGGTGGCGCGTGAAGACGAAGTTGGCGCTGGACGGGAGGGTCTCGAAGCCGAGGGCGGTGAGGCCTTCCACCATGCGGGTGCGGGTGGCGATGATCGCCGCCAGGGTCTCGCGGAAGTACCCCTCGTCCTGCACCGAGGCGATGGCGCTGGCCTGGGCGGGGCGGCCGAGGGGGTAGGAGTTGAAGCTGTCCTTCACGCGGGTCAGGGCCTGGATGATGCTGGGGTGGCCGAGCGCGTAGCCGACGCGCAGGCCGGCCAGCGCCCGGCTCTTGGAGAAGGTTCGGACCACCAGGAGGTTGTCGTGGCTGGCGATCAGGGGAATGGCGGTGTCGGCGCCGAAGTCCACATAGGCCTCGTCGATCACCACGGGGGCGTCGGGGTGGCCCTTCAGCAGGGTCTCGATGTCAGAGAGCGGCAGGGCGACGCCGGTGGGGGCGTTGGGGTTGGGCAGGATGATGGCCCCTGCCCTGCGGCGGTAGTCGGCGACACGGACCTGGAAGGCCTCGTCCAGGGGGATGGTCTCCGCCTCGATGCCGAACAGGCGGCAGTAGACCGGATAGAAGCTGTAGGTGATGTCGGGGAACAGCAGGGGCGCGTCGTGCTTCAGCAGGGCGGCGAAGGCGTGGGCCAGGACCTCGTCGGAGCCGTTGCCGACGAAGACCTGGGCCGGATCGAGGCCGTGGTAGGCGGCCAGCGTCTTGCGGAGTTCGGTGGCCTCCGGGTCGGGATAGAGGCGCAGGTCGTCGGTGGCCTGCGCGGCGATGGCGGCGAGCGCCTTGGGCGAGGGGCCCAGCGGGCTCTCATTGGTGCTGAGCTTGATCAGGCCCGGAATGCGCGGCTGCTCGCCCGGCACATAGGGCGAGAGCGTGTGGGTCAGGTCGCTCCAGAGGCGGCTCATGCGGGTCCTCGATTTGGTCGCGGAGGTCTGTGCCACGGATCAATTGGTTTCGCACCCCACCCGGGCCCTTCTCCCCTTGCGGGAGAAGGTGGCCGGTCGGAGACCGGTCGGATGAGGGGTTGCGCTCCCTTCTCCGAACATCATCCAACCGCCCCAACCCGATAGATCTATCGACCCCTCATCCGACCCTGCTCCGCAGGGCCACCTTCTCCCGCAAGGGGAGAAGGAAACGCTAGCCCACATCTCGCGCAGTGTTGGACGGCCAAGCGCCGCCATACGGCAGGGGATTTGCAACGGCGTGGGGCGGAGGCGCCCATGACAACCATCAGTGTTTCAAACTGGACAGACCTAAGCCCCGACGACCTGGCGTCGTGGCGTGGGTGGCAGGCCGACTGCCCCGCCCTGGCCAGCCCGTTCCTCACGCCGGAGTTCGCCGAGGCGGTGGGCCGGGTCCGCAGCGACCTGGCGTTCGCGGTGCAGCGGGACGAGGCCGGGCGCGCCCAGGCCATCCTGCCATTCCATCGCGGATATCTGGGCTCCATCTCGCCCCTGGCCGGGCCGATGTCGGACTGGCACGGGGTGGTGGCCGCCGATCCGGACGCGGTGGACGTCAAGGCCATGATCACGCGGCTGGGCGCCAGCGTGCTGCGGCTGGAGAACGGCCACAGCCCGACGCGGGGCGCGCCGGGCGCGGTGGAATTCTCGCACCTGATGGACCTGAGCAGCGGCTACGACGCCTATGAGGCGCGTGGCCGGGCGCGGGAGGCCGGCGCCTTCAGCCGGCTGGCCAGCCGAGGCCGCAAGCTGGCCAAGGCCGGCGCGGTGACCTTCGACCTGGACGACCGGACGCCCGAGACTCTGGACTGGCTGATCTCCAACAAGCGGCGACAGTGCGTGGCCACCGGCCAGTTCGACGTCTTTTCCGTGGGCTGGACCCGGGCCCTGCTGCACGAGCTGTTCGCCACGGGGACGCCGGCGTTGCGGGGTCGGCTCTCGACCCTGCGCATTGACGGGGCGCTGGCGGCGGCCCACTTCGGCATCCAGGGGGCGGGCGTCCTGCACTACTGGTTCCCCGTCTATGACGAGGCCCACGGCGCCTGTTCGCCCGGGCTGATCCTGCTGCAGGCCATGGCGCGGCAGGCGGCCAGCGAGGGCCTGACGGCCATCGAGCTGGGCAAGGGCGACTATCGCTACAAGCGCGAGTTCGGCGATACCCAGCGACCGGTCTATCGGCACGCGATCTGGGCCGACAGCGTCAGCGGGGCGCTGTGGCGCTCCATGGACGGGCTGGAGGGCGGCTGGGCCGCCCTGCCCCTGGGCGAGGTGGCGCGCCTGCCCGGCAAGGTGGCGCGCCGCGCCGACCGGCAGCTGAACTTCTACCTGGGCGACCTGCGCGCGGCCTAGCGCGATCCGCGCCGGGCTGCTGCGCGGCCCTACCGGCCCGCGTCAGCGACGCGGGCGTTCGTCGCGGCGATCGACAAATCGTTGTCGATCGCATGCGGCTCGCAAGCGCGAGCCGCCGCGCCTCACCCGCCCAGCTTCCACCCGACCGCCTTGACGAAGGCCTCGTAGAAGGCCGGTTCGTAGGCTTGTTCCGGGTCCTTGCGGACCCATTCGTCCAGCAGGCGGGCGTCGTCCCCCACCAGGATGCGCCAGGTCTCGGCCTTGACCCCGTCGAGGATCACGGTGGCGGCGGCCGCGGCGGTCATGGGGGCGTCCTGTTCGAAGCGCCTTGCGCCCTCGGAGACCATGGCCTGGATAGCGGCGTCGGGGACGTCGGAGAGGTCCATGCCGGCGGCGACCATGCGGTGGCGGGTGGCGACCAGTTCCTCCGGTGTCAGGTCATCGCTCTCGGTATTGCCCTGCACCTTGCGGGAATTGGCGACGATGGCGGTGCCGATGTGGCCGGGCATGACCACGCTGGCCTTCACGTGCGGCGCGGTCAGCCGCAGGTCGGTGACCAGGGCCTCGGTGAAGCCCTTCACCGCGAACTTGGCCGCCGCATAGGAGGTGTGGGAGGTGTTGGGCCCGATGGTGGCCCAGAAGCCGTTGACGCTGGAGGTGTTGACGATGTGGGCCTCGGGCGCGGCGATCAGCATGTCCAGGAAGGTGCGGACCCCCAGATAGACCCCGCCCCAGCAGACATTGAAGGTCCGCTCCCAGGCCGCGCGCGTGTCGGTGACCATGCTGCCGCCGCCGGCGATGCCGGCGTTGTTGAACAGCAGATGGATGTGATCGGTCTGGTGCTGGTCCTTGATCTCGTCCCGGAAGCGCTGGAGGGCGGCCTCGTCGGAGACGTCGGCGACATGGGCGGTGATGCGCACGCCCTGGGGGATGCGGTCCCCCTGACAGAGGCTGATGGTCTGGGCCATGTTTCCCGCCGAGACGTCGCACATGGCCACGTGGCAGCCCTGGGCCACCAGCTGGCGGGCGAGCTCGCGGCCCATGCCCGTGCCGCCGCCGGTGATCACGGCGATCCTGCCGGTGAAGTCCTTCATTGCGTCTCTCCCTTTGGCGAGAGCTTGGACCCTGGCGCGCGCGGGCGAAAGCGTGACCCCGCGTCAGGCGCGGCGGCGGGGCGGCCCGGCGTGCTTAACCCCTATTCACTGAACTTCTTGGCCAGCCATTGACGGGCCTGCGGCAGTCTCAGGCTGAACAGGATTGGGCCTTTCGCCTTGGAACAGATGAGCAAAATCGCGAACGCCGGGGCGCTGTCGGCCCGGCAGATTCTCGACGCCTTCGACGTCTGGCTGAGCGAGCGCGTGGCCGAGGCGCGCGCCGCGGGAATGGACCTGGCCTTCCATGACCGGGAATTCGACATCGCTCCGGGCCGCGAGCCCCCCCTCGTGGGCTGGAGTCATATGCTGCTGGCGCCCGGCGCCTGCCCGCCCAAGGGACCCGACTGGACCGTCTATCGCCTGCAGGACCAGGGCTCGGCGGCCAATAGCGCGGGCGGCTCCCTGGATCAGGACGGCCTGCGGCTGGCCCTGGAGGCCCTGGGCTACGGCGCCTATCTGAACCCCGCCAGGATGGGTTGATCTACCGCCAGGGGTTGCGCGCGCGCGCCACGGCCGCAGGATAGGGCCAAGCCCTTGTCCTGATTCAGAAAGTCGCCGCCCTTGAACCGCGCGCTCCTCGCCGCCTCCGCCCTGGTGCTCAGCGCCGGGGCCGCCTTCGCCCAGCCCGCCCCGCCGCAGCCGCTGGCCCTGCCGCCGGCCATCGCCGCGCCGCGTGACACGCCCTATCCCGGGGTGATCACCCTGTCGGTGGACGCCACCGACACCGACCGGCGCATCGTGCGGGTGCGCGAGACGATCCCGGTGGCCCAGCCCGGGCCCATGACCCTGCTGTTTCCCGCCTGGATCCCCGGCAAGCACGCGCCGCGGGGCATGATCGAGAAGCTGGCCGGCCTGACCATCACCGGAAACGGCGCGCCGCTGGCCTGGACCCGCGATCCGCTCAACGTCTTCGCGTTCCACATCGACGTCCCGGCCGGGGTGAAGGCCGTCGAGCTCAGCTTCCAGCACGTCTCGCCCACCGACGAAGACCAGGGCCGGGTGACGGTCACTCCGGAGATGACCCACGTCCAGTGGTTCTCCCTGGCCCTCTATCCCGCCGGCCACTTCGCCCGGCAGATCCAGATCGCGCCGGAGATCCGCCTGCCAGAGGGCTGGTCCTACGCCACGGCGCTGGAGGACCTGGCCAAGGCCGGCGATACGGCGAAGTTCAAGCCGGTGACCTTCGATGCCCTGATGGATTCTCCATTATATGCAGGGCGTTACGCCAAGAAGCTCGACCTCGATCCTGGCGGACGATCGCGGGTGACCCTGAACCTGGTGGCCGACGAGGCCAAGCTGCTGGACGTCAAGCCCGCCCACCTGGCGGCGCACCGGGCCATGGTGGTCCAGGCCGACAGGCTGTTCGGCGCCCGCCACTTCGACCACTACGATTTCCTGGTGGCGCTCAGCGACAAGCTGGGGGGCATCGGGGTGGAGCACCAGAGGTCCACCGAGATCGGCACCACCCCGCGCTTCTTCCTGGACTGGGACAAGCTGGCGGCTGTGCGGGGCGTGGTGCCGCACGAATACGTCCACAGCTGGAACGGCAAGTACCGCCGCCCCGCCGACCAATGGACCGCCGACTTCAACACCCCCATGCGCAACAGCCTGCTGTGGGTCTATGAGGGCCAGACCCAGTACTGGGGCAATGTGCTGGCCGCGCGCTCGGGGATGTCCAGCAAGCAGGAGGCCCTGGACGCGATGGCCGCCATGGCTGCGGCCTATGACAACCGCGTCGGCCGCGGCTGGCGGGCCATGCAGGACACCGTCCATGACCCGATCATCTCGCCGCGCCAGCCGCAGGCCTGGAACAGCTGGCAGCGCAGCGAGGACTACTATTCCGAGGGCCAGCTGATCTGGCTCGACGCCGACACCCTGATCCGCGAGCAGTCGAAGGGGAAGAAATCCCTCGACGACTTCGCCCGGGCCTTCTTCGGGGTGAATGACGGCGCCTGGAAGGACCCCCTCACCTATGACTTCGACGAGGTGGTGAAGACCCTGAACGCCGTCCATCCCCACGACTGGGCGGCCTTCCTGCGCCAGCGTCTGGACGGACATGGGCCCGGCGCGCCCCTGGATGGCGTGACGCGCGGCGGCTACCGTCTGGTCTATTCCGCCACCCCGACCGACTACACCAAGACCGAAGAGGCCCGGCGCAAGATCACCGACCTGACCTATTCCCTGGGCCTAGTGCTGAACAAGGACGGGGAGTTCACGGCGGTGCAGTGGGAGGGCCCGGCCTTCAAGGCGGGCCTGGCCGACGGGGTGAAGCTGATCGCGGTGAACGGGATGGCCTATGACGGCGACCGGCTGAAGGAGGCGGTCACCGCGGCCAAGGGCGGCAAGGCGCCCATCGAGCTGCTGGTGAAGGCCGGCGAACGCTATCGCACCGTGCCGATCGCCTATCACGACGGCCTGCGCTACCCGCGCTTCGAGCGGATCGTCGGGACCCCGGCCCGCCTCGACGACATCCTGGCGGCGCGCAAATAGCCTTGGAGGCCCTTGAGGCCCTTGAGGCCAATATTGGCGCCATCTTCGGCCTGTCCGAGACCGGCCGCATTGTGTGCGAGAACGAGCCCGGCCGACCGGCGGGGCCGAGGCTGTTCCTGGCGGGCTGCCGAGAGGGCGTCCGCGCCGTCCTGCGCCACGATGTGGGCGCCGAGACCGCGCGGGCGATTGAGGCGCTCGTGGCCCGCGCGGCGCCGTGGTTCGATCCCTGGGCCGACCCGGACGGCCTGGAGGACATGCTGGCCCTGCTGGGCCGCGACGCGCCTGTGGAAAGCGTCAGCCGGTCGCTGATCTACCGCCTGCCCCACGCCCTGCCTGTCGCTGCGGACGTCCGGATCATCACCGGCGACACCGGCGAGGGGCTCCGCTGGCTGGCCGGACTGGCGCAGACGGGGATGCCGCCACACCTGCTGGAGGCCGGCTTCCTGGGGGTGGGCGACTTCTGGGAGCCGTGGGTGGTGGCGCTCGAGGGCGACACCATCGCCGCCATGGCCTTCGCCGCGCGCATCGGGCCGAGGGCGGCCGAGACCGGGGTCTATGCCTTTCCAGGCTTCCGGGGTCGCGGCCTGGCCGCGGCGGTGACGGCGGCCTGGTCGAGCCTGCCCGAGCTGGCGGACCGGCCCCTGTTCTATTCGACCCAGACAACCAACGTCTCGTCGCAGCGGGTGGCGGCTCGGCTGGGACTGCCGCAGTTCGGAGCCGGGATCCGGATGACCTAGAGCATGTCAGGCGCAAGTGGGCGCCGGTTCGCCGCCCGGACATGCTCTAGATTCAAGTAGATAGACCCTTTTTATCCCATCAGGTTGATTCAACCTGATCCGGAAAGGGTCTAGGCCACTTCCCGGTCTCCCTGCGCCTGCTCGGCGGCCAGGATGGCGTGGACGATGGTTTCGATCAGAGCCTGGGCGCGGATCGGCTTGGACAGGTGCTGGTCGGCGCCCGCCTCGCGGCCGGCGCGGATGTGCTCGTCCATGGCGTTGGCGGTCAGCATGATGACCGGGGTGCGGGCCAGGCCCTCGGCGACCTCGAACGCCCGCAGCATGCGGGTGGCCGACAGGCCGTCCAGCTCGGGCATCTGCATGTCCATGAGCACGACGTCGAAGCGTTCGGTCCTCAGCCGGTCGAGGGCCAGCTGGCCATTCTCGACGATCTCCGGCTCGACGTTGACCGACTGCAGGATGAGCTGAACCACCTTCTGGTTGGTGGGGTGGTCCTCGGCCAGCAGGATGCGGCAGCCGGAGAGATCGAAGGCCGCCTGGGCCTCCACCGCCTCGGTAGCGGCCGCGGCCTCGGCGGCCTCCAGCGGCAGGACGAAGGTGAAGACCGAGCCGACACCCGGCGTCGATTCGACACTGATGGCGCCGCCCATGAGTTCCACCAGCGAGCGGCTGATGGCCAGGCCCAGGCCCGTGCCGCCGAAGCGCCGGGTGATGGAGCCGTCGGCCTGCTGGAAGCGACCGAACAGGCGGGCCTTCACGGCGTCGTCGAAGCCGATACCGGTGTCGGTGACGGAAAAGCGGACCTGCCCGCCCTCCTCCGTCACGGCCAGGCGCACCGCGCCGGCGTGGGTGAACTTCACGGCGTTGGAGAGCAGGTTGGACAGCACCTGGGTCAGGCGGACCTGGTCGCCCACGAAGGCGCCACGGGCAGCCTCGGCCACGGACCAGCCGAGTTCCAGCCCCTTGGACTCCGCCGCCGCGCGATGCAGCTCGGCGATGCGCCGCACGATGGCCTGCATGTCGAAGGTCTCGTTGGAGAGCTGAATTTCGCCGGCCTCGATCTTCGAGAAGTCGAGGATGTCGGTGAGGACCTGTTCCAGCAGGCGTCCCGAGGAGACGATCAGCTCGGCCAGTTCGCGGCTCTGCTGGGTCTTCTGCTGGGCGGCCAGGGTCTCGGAGATGGCGATGACGCCGTTCAGCGGCGTGCGCAGCTCGTGGCTCATATTGGCCAGGAACCGGGACTTCTCGGCGTTGGCGCGCTCCAGCTCGGCGGTCCGGTCGCGGACCCGGTCCTCCAGACTGGCCAGCACCTCCTCGACCTTCTCGCGCTCCCCACGCAGGGCGTTGGCCAGGACGCCGATTTCGTCGGTGCGCCGCTCGATCTTGCTGACGTCCTCCCGCTCGGGACGGCGGTCACGGACGCCGTAGACTTCGGGCTCGCAGGCGCCGGCCAGCTGACGCAGGGGCCAGACGATGGTGCGGCGGGCCAGGGCCACCACCAGCAGGGTCTGGATCAGGGAGGCGATCGCGCCGATCGCCAGGACCCAGGACGCCGACCGCGCCGCCGAGAGCGTGATGGCCGACTTGGGATAGGTGAGCAGCAGGTACCAGTCGGGACCCGCAAGCCGGCCATAGGCCACCACCTGGCGGCCATCGGGGCTATCGATCACGCCGTGCATCTGGCCGTCCCTGCGGATCGCCTTCACCAGGGACTTAAGGCTGAGTTTGCGTTCGTAGTCGGCGACGGTGTCCTCCGAGGCGCGGCCCGGCGTGCCGAAGCCCGGATAGGCGATCAGCTCGCCCTTCCCCGTCACCACCAGGTTGGAGGCGCCCGGCAGGGTGGTCCGTATGGCGTTGAGGAAGAACCCCGTGAGTTCAATGGAAGACCCGAACGAACCGACATAGCGGCCGTTCACATAGGCCGGGGTCAGGCAGCCCGTGGCCAGACGCTCGCCCATATTGTCCTGGATCAGGCGCTGCAGGTTGGTGCAGCGGGTCACCCGGGTCGGATCGTTCTTCGGCAGGGTGATCTGGGCCATCTCCTCCTTGGACACGTCGAGGCTGGCGGGCGCCTCGCGGCGGTAGAACATCAACCGGTCGGCCCGGTCGGGGCCGAACATCACCAGCCGGGCGTCGGCCGGGGCGAAGAAATAGAAATTGTCGTACTCGCTGCGGGCGGCCTGGCCGAAGTCGGACACCACGGAGAAGGCCGCGGTCAGGGCGCGGCGCTCGGCCATCGAGGCCTGGTCGGCGTCGGAAATGAAGGCGCCCATGCCGTAGATCCAGCGGCCCGAGGCGGTCAGGTGGCCATCGAACAGGGCGTCGCGGCTGCGGCGGGTGCCGTCGCCCTTGGCCGGGAAATAATCATCGGTGAGCCGGACCACGTCAGCGTCCGAGAGGTGGTTCATGCGGCGCTCAAGCTCGACGCCGGCGGCCTTGTGCAGGTTGGTGAGGTTGGTGAAACGTTTGTCGATGTTGGAGCTGCGCTCGCGCACATAGTCCGAGAGATAGCTCAGCTGTCGATTTGTCAGTTCCTGCTGGAAGACGACGAAGGCGCCGATGGACCCCAGGATGGTGACCACCAACGACATCAGCCCGACGCTGATCAGGAATCTGCGCGAAAGAGAGTTCATCGCCCCGCCAACGGCCCAACCGAAAGCCTGAACCTACGGACCAGTCCTTGCGCCCAGGTTACGAAATTCAACCTTTAGGACATGGTTGCGACAGCATTACCCTTAGGGTTAGCGGTCATCCCAGGCGTTTCGACTACAAAAATACAACCCTGACGACAGTCGCGATAACCTAGGGCGCGGCGTCGAGGGCCAAGGACAGGGGCGGCGCGACCTCCTCCAGGGACTTACGCTCCGCGTTGACGCCCAGGAACACTTCGACGATCGCGGCGAAGATCATCAGGCCAAGCTTGGGTTCCAGGGCGCGACTGGGCTATGCACAGAATCATGGCCAGCGAGATCATCGTCGACGCCCGAGGCCACCACTGCCCGGTGCCAACCCTGCGGCTGCGGCGCGCGCTGGAGGATGCGCCTGCCGGGGCGCAGGTGCGCCTCTACGCCGACGACCCCATGGCGCGGATCGACGTGCCCCACTTCGCGTCGGGCGCCGGGTTCGAGGTGGTGGAGACGGCCGAAGAGGCCGGGACGCTCAGCTTCCTGATCCGGAAACCAGCCTAGTCTTTTCGCCCCGCAGGTCCGGCAGCAGGCCGGCGGCGGACGTGGCCCGGTGCTCGTCCATGGCCAGCTCGATCTCAGTGGCCAGAGCGCCGCCGAAGAAGATGGCGTTCACGGTCCAGGACAGCCAGATCAGGAACACCACCACGGCGGCCACGGAGCCATAGGTGGCCCCCAGCTGCGCGATCTGCTCGACATAGAAGGCGCTGGCCCAGGACATGAACAGGCACAGCAGGGCGGCGGCCATGCCCCCGGTGATGGAGGCCTTCCAGGCCACCGGGCGGCTGGACATGGCGAAGCGGTAGATCAGGCTCATGGCCAGGGTGATGCCGAAGCTGGCCCAGGTCCACTCGCTGAACAGCCAGGGCGCGCCAGCCAGGGGCTTGATGTCGAAGGCCGCCGCCACGAAGCGCAGGTAGAAGAAGGCCGCCGACAGGAAGCCCAGCAGCACGAAGGCGGCCACCAGCACCAGCAGGGCCATGACGTTGAAGCCCACGAAGCCGCGCGGGGCCTCGTCGTCGTGAATGAAGGACAGCCCCGCCAGCAGGGCCTTGAACCCCCGGTGGGAGGCGTAGGATCCGATGATCAGGGCCACGCCGCTCTGAGCCGAGACCGCCTCCAGGGGCGCGCGGGCCAGGCGGGTGAGCTCGCCCTCGAACAGGCCGCGCGCCACCGGCGGCATCAGGTGAGACAGCATCTCGGCCTGGGCGGCGGCCTGGCTGGCGTCGGCGAAGAAGGAATAGACCCCCACCATGATGGCCAGGCCGGGGAAGACCGCCAGCAGGACAAAGAAGGAGACCCCCCCGACATAGAGCATCACGTCGCGGCCCCAGAGGCGCGTCAGAGCCTTGCCGTTTACCGACAAGGTCCGCCGCACCCAGTGCAGCGGGTCCCAGTCGATGTCTCGCAAACGCTGAATCTGGCCCCGGATCGACATCGGGCGGAAGGTGATCAAGACCAGACGATTAGGCAAGCCGCGATCTGACGCGGCGCGGTAGGACCGATCAAGCCAAAGCGGCGCGCCACCTGGGGGAGTGGCGCGCCATCGATGGGCGTGTCGTACCATCGGGGCGGGCCGCCGCCCGAGGGACGGGAGTGGGCGACGACCAACCTGGGGACAGATTACCGAGCGGCCGCTGAACCCAGGCTGAACGGCGCTCGCGGAACATGTTCACTTGGGGACGGCGTCACGTCATTGTCGCATAAACTTCAAGAACGGGTGTTAGCTGGACCCGAGCCCCTGTGGCGCCGCCGCAAGCGGCGCCCTCCATCGGAGTTTCCTCATGAAGACCGCCATCTACCTCGCCGCCGGCGCGGCCCTCGCCCTGAGCGCCTGCAGCCCGAAGACCGACACCACCTCCGAGACCGCTGGCGACGGCGGCGGCGGAAACCGCGCCCAGGTCTGGGCCGCGGGCTCCTCCACGGTCTTCCCCTTCGCCACCCGCGTGGCCGAGAACGTCGCCCGGACCACCGGCGGCAAGCCCGCCCGAGTCGAATCGCTGGGCACCGGCGGTGGCTTCAAGCTGTTCTGCGGCGGCGCGAGCTCGCAATACCCCGACGTCGCCACCGCCTCGCGGCCGATCAAGAAGTCGGAATTCGAAAAGTGCGCCGCGGCCGGCGTCACCGACATCATCGAGATCAAGATTGGCTTCGACGGCATCGTCGTGGCCAATGACAAGAAGGGCCCCACCTTCGACCTGCACCGCGAGCAGCTCTACATGGCGCTCGCCGCCGAGGTGCCCAAGGGCGGCGCCTTCGCCCCGAACACCGCCAAGACCTGGGACGCCGTCGGCCCCGGCCTGCCCAAGGACGCGATCCTGGTCTATGGCCCGCCCCCCACCTCGGGCACCCGCGACGCCTTCAACGAACTGGCCCTCGAAAAGGGTGGCGAAAAGGACGCCACGCTGGCCGCGCTGAAGAAGTCCGATGAAGACAGCTTCAAGGCCAAGACCCACACCATCCGCTCCGACGGGCTCTGGGTCGACTCCGGCGAGAATGACAACGCCATCGTCCAGACCTTGCAGAAGACGCCGCATTCGATCGGCGTGTTCGGCTACTCGTTCCTCGAGAACAACATGGACAAGGTGAAGGCCGCCAAGATCGAGGGCGTGGCCCCGACCTTCGAGACCATCTCCAGCGGCGCCTATCCGCTGTCGCGCTCGATGTTCATCTATGTGAAGAAGGCCAGCATCGGCGTGACGCCGGGCCTGCGGGAATTCGTCGACGGCTTTGTCTCCGACGCGGCGACCGGCAAGGGCGGCTACCTGCAATCGCGCGGTCTGATCCCGCTGCCGGAAGCCGAGCACAAGGCTCAGCAGGCCTCGGTGAAGGCGCTGACGGTGATGACGGCTCCGGCGTCGTAAGACTTAACTCCGTCATCCCGGACGGCCGCCAGGCTGATCCGGGACCCAGGGGCCAGCGTACGGCCCCTGGGTTCTGGATCGTCGCCTCGTTGAGGCCGGGATGACGCCTGAGCTATCGCCCTACCCGTTCATCGCCCCGGTCGCCTTCAGCGCCTCGATCTCCGCGCCCGAGAAACCCCAGTCGGTGAGCGCCTCGGTGTCGTGGGCGCCGATGGCGGGCGGCGGGCCCTGGATGGCGCCGGGCGTGGCCGAGAAGCGTGGCGCGGGGGCCGGCTGGATGACGCCGGCGACCTCGACGAAGGTCTGACGGGCGACGTTATGGGGATGCTTGGGCGCCTCATCCAGGTCGAGGACCGGGGCGAAGCAGACGTCGGTGCCGCCCATGATGGCGGTCCACTCGTCCTGGGTTTTCTTGGCGATCACCTCGGCCAGCTTAGCGCGCAGGCTGTCCCACTCGCCGCGCTTCATCTGACCTGCGAAGGCAGGGTCGGTAATCCCTGTCTTTTCAAGCAACAAGGCGTAGAACTGCGGCTCAATCGAGCCGATCGAAATCCACTTGCCATCCGAGCATTGGTAAGTGTCGTAGAAGTGGGCGCCGCCATCCAGCATGTTGGCCCGGCGGTCGTTGGTCCACATGCCGCTGGCCTTCATGCCGTAGAACATCGCCATCAGGGAAGCCGACCCGTCGCTCATGGCGCAATCGATCACCTGGCCCTTGCCGGTCTCCCGGGCGCTGATGATCCCGGCCATCAGGCCGAAGGCGAGGTAGAGGGCCCCGCCCCCCATGTCCCCCACCAGGTTCAGCGGCGGGACGGGTTTATCCTTGGTCCCGATGGCGTGCAGAGCGCCGCTGATGGCGATGTAGTTCATGTCGTGGCCAGCGGCCTGGGCATAGGGGCCAGTCTGCCCCCAGCCGGTCATGCGGCCATAGACCAGCTTGGGATTGCGCTGGAGCGCCGCGTCGGGACCCAGGCCCAGGCGCTCCATCACCCCGGGACGGAAGCCCTCGAACACCGCGTCGGCGCCCTCCATCAACTTCAGGCAGGTCTCGATGGCCTCGGGGCTCTTCAGGTCCAGGCCGACCGACCGGCGGCCACGGGCGCTGACATTGGCCGGCGAGGCGCCGCCGGTCCCCTTGCGGTCGATGCGCACCACGTCCGCACCCAGGTCCGACAATAACATGCCGCAGAACGGGCCGGGCCCGATCCCTGCGAACTCGATGATCTTCAGTCCGGTCAGCGGTCCCTGGCGCATAGATACTCTCCCTAGATTTTGCGGCAGCTTAGCGCCAATGACGCGCGGTCAGCCAAGCCCTAGCCCCCGCCGGGCAGCGATTGGCCGTCGTCGATGGTGATCAGGGTTCCAGCGATGGCCCGAGCGGCGGGGCCGCACAGCATCATGAAGGCGGCGTCCAGGTCGTGAGCCTCCATCAGCCGGCGGCGCGGGAAGCCCTTGAGCTGCTTCTGGCCGCCCTCGGTGCTCCACCAGAAGGCGTTGATGTCGGTCTCGATATAGCCAGGCGCCAGGGCGTTGACCGCGATCCCGCGCCGCGACCACTCGCGGGCCAGGCTGCGGGTCAGCATCGCGACCGAGGCCTTGGAGGCGTTGTAGGCCGCCAGGCCCGGCAGGACCGTATGGCTGGCGATGGAGGCGATGTTGACGATGCGGGCCTGGCCGGCGTCGGCGGTCCCGTTGGCGAACATCAGCCGGGCGGCGGCCTGGGCCGCGAAGAACACCCCGCGCACATTGACGTCAAAGGTGCGGTCCCACTCCTCGACGGTGAGATCGAGCGCCAGCCCCTCCCCGCCGACCCCGGCGTTGTTCACCAGGATGGACACCGGTCCCAGGCCCGCCTCGATCTCGGCGAAGGCGGGCGCGATGGAAGCGGCGTCGGCGACGTCCAGGCGCAGGGCCATGGCGCGGCCGCCCGATCCAGCGATCTCACCGGCCAGGGTCTCCACCATGTCCAGCCGGCGGGCGGTCAGGGCGACGGACGCGCCGGCCCCGGCCAGCAGCCTGGCGAAGTGGGTTCCCAGCCCGCCGGACGCTCCGGTGATGATGGCCGTCTGGCCCGAAAGCGGCTTGTCCATGGCGATGCTCCACACCCATGACCTGCGCGTCCCTGTCGCGGTCGCGCGCCTCTGTATATTCTGCCTTCAGCCCGATTCCCGCCTATAAGCGGCAAGGTCGGCTGTCTTGTTGTTTCAAAGGTTGAGGAATGGCCCTGGGCGTCCATGCGCGAGTTCTGATCGTCGCGCGAGATGACGCCCTGGCGGGTCCGCTCGCCGAGGGGCTGGACCGGCTCGGCTGGCGCACCGTCACGGCGCGCGGCCCCTATGCCGCCATCGCCGCGCTCAGCGACCTGCAGGTGGAAGCCGCCATCGTCGATCTCGCCAGCGGCGGCCACGAGGCCCTGACCCTGGCCAAGCGCCTGAAGGCCGCCTGCGCCCCGCGCCGCCTGCCGGTGATCGCCATCGGCGCGCCGGGGCCGGAACTGGACGGCCTGAACTTCGACCTCACCCTGACGGCGCCGGTGCACCCGGCCCAGGTGGTGCTGCGCCTGGAGACCCTGGTGCGCATGGCCATCGCCGAGGAGGAGTTCGAGCTGCGGCTAGAGACCTTCAGCGAGCGCGGCCGGCGGCTCGAGACGCCCGATCCCGACCCCACGCCCTTCCGGGTGCTGGCCATCGGCGAACCGGCGCCGCAGTTCCTGGCCCTGTCCAACGCCCTGACCGGTTCCGGCGCCGAGGTGGTGGGCGCCTTCACGGCCTATACGGCCTTCGACTACCTGCACGAGCGGCCCTTCGACGCCGTGGTGCTGTGGGCCGGGGACAACAGCCAGGAGGCGCTGTCCATCGCCGCGGGCATGCGCCGCAACACCCGCCTCTATCACACGCCCGCCCTGCTCTACATGAAGCAGGAGAGCTATGTGACCATGTCGGAGGCCTATCATCGCGGCATCTCTGACGTGGCCTCGCCCGAGACGCCGGAGACCGAGACCGCCAAGCGGGTGATTGAGCTGGCGCGCTCCTACCGCCGCCAGACCACCATTCGCAAGGCGCTGGAAAAGGCGCGCGCCTCGGGCCTGATGGACCCGGCGACGGGCCTGTTCACCCGGGACCTGTTCGCCACCCATCTCGGCCGCCTGGCCCAGGCCTCGCGGCTGCGCAACCGGCCGCTGTCGGTGTGCGTGCTCAAGGTTTCCGAGAGCCACGATGTCGGCGCCGCCCGGCACGGGGGCTGGCTGGACCGCGCCATCCCGCAGATCGGCTCGATGATCGGCCGCCTGGTGCGGGTGGAGGATACGGCTGCACGCCTCGGGCCCGAGGTGTTCGCCCTGGCCCTGCCCGCGACGCCCCAGGTCTCGGCCCGGGCGGCCGGAGAGCGCATCGCCGCCGTCATCGGCTGCACAGCCTTCGAGGCCGGAGAAGGTAAGGCCCCCTTCGTGGTGGAGTTCGACATCGGCGTCGCCGAGGTCAGCCTAGCGGCGGGCGTCGGCAAGGCGCTGGAGGAAGCCGCGGCGCGGGCGGTGGAGCGGGCGGGCTAACCCACCTCGCGAGCCGTCAGTTATCCATCCACGCGACGTCGCAGGTCCCGTCCTCCCGCATCTTCTTCAGGACAGCATGGAGGAGAGCGCCTTGGGCGACTTCCGCGCACTTGCCAGGATCGCTCTCATGATAGGTGTGTCTGTACGGAGAGCCGGCGCTTTGGCAGCCGGACAACCCAAGCACCGCAACAAGAATCACTGACCTGTTCGACAGATTGGGAGATCGCGTCATGCCAAGTGACCTCCCTACGTCGCGGCCGCAGCCCCGGCCAGCTTGGCCAGCTCACTCAGAACCCGCTCAGCCGCGTTGAGCCGCTGTTCGGGGGTTTCCCACTCGCCGCGCACCACGACCTTGTTGTCGGGGCGGACCTTCCAGGCGACCTGGTTCTTGGTGACGAAGGCCATCAGCCCCATGGGGTTGGGGAAGTCCTCGTTGCGGAAGGTGACCACGGCGCCCTTAGGCCCCACGTCGATCTTGGCGACATTGGCCTCGCGGCAGAGGCCCTTGATGGCCACCACCTTCAGCAGCTGGCCGGCTTCCGGCGGCAGGGGGCCGAAGCGGTCGATCATCTCGGCGGCCAGGGCCTCGCGGTCACCGGACTTCTCGGCGTCGGACAGGCGGCGATAGAGCGACAGGCGCACGTGAAGGTCGGGGACATAGTCCTCGGGGATCAGCACGGCGGCGCCAGTGTTGATCTGCGGCGACCAGCCCCGGTCGGCGGCGCCCTCGCCCTTGCCGGCCAGTTCCTTCAGGTCATTGACCGCGTCCTCCAGCATCTGCTGGTACAGCTCGACGCCGATCTCGCGGATGTGGCCCGACTGTTCCTCGCCCAGCAGGTTGCCGCCGCCGCGCTGGTCCAGGTCATGGCTGGCCAGCTGGAAGCCGGCGCCCAGGCTGTCGAGGGACTGCAGCACCTTCAGGCGGCGCTCGGCCGAGATGGTGATCTGCTTCTCGGCCGGCGTGGTCATGTAGGCGTAGGCGCGCGCCTTGGCCCGGCCGACCCGGCCGCGCAGCTGGTAGAGCTGGGCCAGGCCGAACATGTCGGCGCGGTGAATGATCAGTGTGTTGGCGGTGGGAATATCCAGGCCGCTCTCGACGATCGTGGTCGACAGCAGCACATCGTATTGCCCCTCGTAGAAGGCGCTCATCACGTCTTCCAGCTGGGTCGGCGCCATCTGGCCATGGCCGACGACGTAGCGGACCTCCGGCACCTGCTCGCGCAGGAAGCGTTCCAGCTCGGTCAGGTCGGAGATGCGCGGGACCACGTAATAGGCCTGGCCGCCACGGTACTTCTCCCGCAGCAGGGCCTCGCGGATGACGATGGGGTCGAAGGGGGTGACGTAGGTGCGCACCGCCAGACGGTCCACCGGCGGGGTGGCGATAATCGACATCTCCCGGATGCCGCTGAGCGACATTTGGAGGGTTCGAGGGATCGGCGTGGCGGTCAGCGTCAGCATGTGCACGTCGGCGCGAAGCTCCTTGAGCTTCTCCTTGTGCTTGACCCCGAAGTGCTGCTCCTCGTCGACGATCACCAGGCCGAGGTTCTTGAAGCCCACCTGCTTGGACAGCACCGCGTGGGTGCCGACGATGATCTCCACCTCGCCGTTCTTGAGCGCCTCGCGGGTCTCGGCGGCTTCCTTGGGCGGCACCAGGCGCGACAGGCGGGTGACCTTGATGGGCCAGCCCTGGAAGCGTTCGGTGAAGGTCTTGTAGTGCTGGCGGGCCAGCAGGGTGGTGGGGGCGACGATGGCCACCTGCTGGCCGCTCATGGCCACCACGAAGGCGGCGCGAAGGGCCACCTCAGTCTTGCCGAAGCCGACGTCCCCGCAGATCAGGCGATCCATCGGCTTGCCGGCGCTGAGATCCTCGAGAATGTCGCCGATGGCCGAGAGCTGGTCGTCGGTCTCCTCATAGGGGAAGCGGGCGCAGAATTCGTCGAACACCCCATGCGGCGGATCGACCGGATCGGTGGTGCGCGTGGCGCGGGCCGCGGCGATCTGGATCAGGCCGATGGCCATGTCGCGCAGGCGTTCCTTGGCCTTGGCCTTGCGCGCCTGCCAGGCCGCGCCGCCCAAGCGGTCGAGCTGGACGCCGTCGCCCTCCGAGCCGTAGCGGGTCAGCAGGTCGATGTTCTCCACCGGCAGGTAGAGCTTGGCCTCGGCGCCGTATTGCAGCTCCAGGCAGTCGTGCGGCGCGCCCTGGACCGACAGGGTCTTCAGGCCCTCATAGCGCCCGATGCCGTGGTCGATGTGGACCACGAGGTCGCCGGGGCTGAGCGACGAGGCCTCGGCCAGGAAATTGGACGCCCGGCGCTTGCGGCGCGGCCGGGCCAGGCGGTCGCCCAGGATGTCGGTTTCGGAGATGACCGCCAGGGTGTCAGTCTCGAAACCGCTCTCCAGCGGCAGGACGACCCGTTGCGGGAACTTCGGATTGGCGGCCTTGGCGGCGTCCCAATAGGGCGCCTGGCTGACGTTTTTCAGGCCGTGGTCGGCCAGCATGACGCCGAGACGCTCTGACGAGCCCTCCGACCAGGAGGCGAACAGCACACGTTTCCCCGACGCAGCTAAAGCTTGCGCGTGGGCTGCAGTGGCCTCGAACAGGTTCACCGAGTCCTGCTGGCGCTCGGCGATGAAGGTGCGGCCCTGGCGGGCGCCCATGTCCACCACCAGTTCGCCCCCGGCCTCCTGGAAGGCGGAGAACTGGCGGGTGGCGCGTTCGGCCAGGCGCGCGCGCCATTCCTCGGCGGTGAGATAGAGGCGGTCGGGCTCCAGAGGGTGGTAGTGGACCTTGCGGTCGGCCTGGGCGCGGGCGTCGTAGGCGTCGGCGATCATGGCCAGGCGCTCGTCGCGGGCCTGGCTGGCCAGGTGGTCGACGCCGATCAGGGCCGAACCCGGCAGATAGTCGAACAGGGTGGTCATCGACGGATAGAACAGGGGCAGCCAGTGCTCCATGCCCGCCCGTCGGCCGCCGCCGCTGACCGTCTCATAGAGCGGGTCCCCGCCGGGGGCCCCGAAGGCCTCCACATAGCCGCGGCGGAAGCGCGAGATGGAGTCCTTGTCCAGCAGGGCCTCGCTGACCGGCAGGAGGCTGACCTCCTTGAGCTGGCGGGTGGAGCGCTGGGTGTCGGGGTCGAAGCCGCGGATGGATTCCAGGGTGTCGCCGAACAGGTCCAGGCGGACCGGCTCCTCGGCGTTGGGCGGGAAGACGTCGATCACGCCACCACGGATGGCGAACTCGCCGCGCTCGGAGACCGTCGAGGCCCGCGCATAGCCGTTGACCGCGAAGTAGCGCTCCAGGTCGGAGATCTCGACCACATTGCCGGTGCGGGCCGAATAGGCCGCGCCCTGGACCACGTCCTTGGGCGGTACGCGCTGCATGAGGGCAGGCGTGGTGGTGACCAGCAGGGTCGGCTTCTTGGCGTCCAGGCCGTGGGCGAGGCGCGCGAGCGTGGTCATCCTCTGGGCCGCGACGCCCGGCGACGGGCCGGTGCGGTCATAGGGCAGGCAGTCCCAGGACGGGAACTGCAGCACCTCGATGCCCTGGGCGAAGAACCTGAACGCGTCGATGAAGGCCGAGAGCCGCGAGCCGTCGCGGGCCACGAAGACCGACAGGCCGCCCCGGGCGCGCACGATGTCGGCCATGATCAGGGCGTCGAAACCCTCGGGCGCGCCGATCAGGTCGAGGCGGCCGGGGTCGGTGGCGATACGGCGGTGGTCCGCCGCGCTGGGCGCGCGCGAACCGTCAGCCGCCATGTTCGTCACCACGGATCTCATGAACCTTGAACCGGAAGGCCTTGATCTGGTTCAGCAGCGAGCCGTCGAATTCCGCCGGAATGTCCGCCCGCTCCATGATCCACTCGTAGAGGTCGTGGTCCGGCTGCTCGAGCAGCACCTCGAAGAGGTCGAGGTCCTGCGGCGACAGTTCGTGGGCATGGGTGTCCGCGAACGGCCCCAGAATGAGGTCCGCTTCCCTGAAGCCCCTGTGCCACGCACGGAACTTCAGTTTTCGCAGGCGGGTATCGTCAATCGACATGTGGACGGGCCGATATAGGGCGGCCCGTCCCCGGACGCCAGCGTTCAGAGCGTGACAGCCTGAAGTGGATGCTGGTTCAGGCGCCCGTCACGCTCCGGCTCTGTCGTCAGTCGCCGCCGTACCAGGAGAAAGACAGGTTCTTGAAGGGCGTGCCGCCGATCGACAGGCCGGTGCGCAGGACCGTCTCCTGGGTTCCTGGACCGCCGGCGCGAGCCCGCTTCAGGGCCGCCATGTCGATGGTCCCATCGAACTGGACCTGGCCGAGGCTGACGTCGGTCCCGGTGAACTGGAGGTTCCCGCCGCCGATCTTGTAGCTGGTGGGCAGGACCCGGATGGTCTTGGTGTAGATGGGCTGGCCCAGCTCGTTCTCGCCCTTCTGGGTGGTGACATCGACGAAGTCGAACATGATGGGACCCCAGGGCCCGCCCTGCTCACCGGCCTCCCACCTGTTGAAGTCGTCCTCCGGACCGAAGGTGATGTTTTCCAGCCGGAAGTCGCCGACCTTCACCTCGGTGTTGGGGATGTAGTAGCCGAACAGGTCATCGCCCTTCACGTGGCTGAAGCCGGCCGGCGCTGCGGCCGGGGCGGCGGCCGGAGTCCCGACGGGGGCTTCGACGGGCGGGACGAAGCCCGAGTCGGAAGTCGCCTTCTGCCCGCTGGCGCTCGATGACTGGTTGCACCCAGCCAGCAAGCCGGCCAGGGCCACGGCGGTCCACAGATTGCGCATGGATATCTTCCCCCAAAGGTCGGCGGGAGATCATCATGGGTCGCGGCGGGCGTCCAGCTTCACGCTATGATCGCCCCATGCGGCCCGAGATTCTGTTTCCCCTCTACGCCCCGGTGACCACGCTGAAGGGCGTGGGCTCACGGGTGGCGCCCCTGCTGGAGAAGCTGGCCGGCCCTATCGTGCGCGACGTGCTGTTCTTGGCGCCCCACTCGCTGGTGCGCCGCCGCCCCGCCACGGTGAACACCGCCATCGAGGGCGAGGTTCAGACCTTCACCGTTGAGATCGACGAGCATCAGAAGCCGCGCAGCCCGCAACAGCCGTGGAAGATCCGCGCCTTCGACGGCTCGGGCTTCCTGACCCTGGTCTATTTCGGCAGCTTCGGACACGCCGTCGCCGAGAAGAACCCGGTGGGCGCCAAGCGGATCGTCTCGGGCAAGGTCGAGCGGTTCGGCTCGGAGTGGCAGATCAGCCATCCGGACTATCTGGTGGCGCCCGACAGGGCCGACGAGATTCCGGAGGTGGAGACCGTCTATCCGGCCACCGCCGGCCTGCCCGCCCGCACGGTGCGCAAGCTGGCTCTCCAGGCCCTGACCCACGCCGCCGACCTGCCCGAGTGGCAGGACCCCGCCTGGATGGCCAAGGGCGGCTTTCCCACCTGGCGCGAGGCCCTTGCGCGGATGCACGCCCCGGCCAGCGAGGGCGACCTCCTGCCAACGGCGGCCCATCTGCGCCGCCTGGCCTATGACGAACTGCTGGCCCACCAACTGGCCATGGCCCAGCGCAAGGCCGACCGCCGCGCCGAACCCGCCGACAGGATCGCGCCGGGACCCAAGGCGGCCGCCATCGTCGCCGACCTGCCCTTCACGCTGACCGGCGCCCAGGAGCGCGCCCTGGCCGACGTGCGCCACGACTTCGCCCAGGGCGAACGCATGAGCCGGCTGCTGCAGGGGGACGTCGGCTCAGGCAAGACCGTGGTGGCGATGCTGGCCATGGCCGATGTCGCTGCGGCCGGTGGCCAGTGCGCCCTGATGGCGCCGACCGAAATCCTGGCCCGCCAGCACTATGAGACCCTGTCAGGCCCCCTCGCCGCCCATGGGATCACCTGTGTGCTGTTGACGGGTCGCGACAAGGGCGCGGCGCGGGCCGAGAAGCTGCGCGCCATCGCCAGCGGCGCGGCCCAGGTCGCGGTGGGCACCCACGCGCTCTTCCAGGCGGAGGTTCATTTCCAGGGGCTGCAGCTCGCCGTCGTCGACGAGCAGCACCGGTTCGGCGTGGCCCAGCGCCAGCTGCTGCAGGCCAAGGGGCGGTCGGTCCACCTGCTGGCCATGTCGGCGACGCCGATCCCCCGCACCCTGGAACTCACCGTCTATGGCGACCTCGACGTCAGCCGCATCGATGAGAAGCCGCCCGGCCGCACACCAGTGGCCACCCGCGCGGCGCCCATGACCCGGGTGGACGAGGTGGAGGCCCGTCTGCGCGAGGCGGTCGCCGGCGGCGCCCAGGCCTTCTGGATCTGCCCGCTGGTTTCGGAGTCGGAGCTGGTGGACCTGAAGGCCGCCGAGCAGCGGGCCATCGAACTGCGCGCCACGATCGGCGACGGCGTCGGCCTGGTGCATGGCAAGATGACCGGGCCGGAAAAGGACGCCGTCATGGCCGACTTCGCCGACAACCGGATCAAGGTGCTGGTGGCCACGACGGTGGTGGAGGTGGGCGTCAACGTCCCCAACGCTACCATCATGGTCATCGAACAGGCCGAGCGCTTCGGACTGGCCCAACTGCACCAGCTGCGCGGCCGAGTCGGGCGTGGGCGGCGCGAAAGCTCGTGCGTGCTGCTCTACGATCCGCCGCTGTCGGAGACCGCCCAGAAGCGCCTGGATATCCTGCGGCGCACCGACGACGGCTTCCTGATCGCCGAGACCGACCTGGAGCTGCGGGGCGGCGGCGACGCGCTCGGCCTGCGCCAGAGCGGCTTCCCGGACTATGTGTTCGCCGATCCCTTCGCCCATCGGGACCTGATCGCAGCGGCCGGCGACGACGCGCGGCTGATCATCGGCCGTGACCCGGAGCTGACCAGCGAGCGCGGCAAGGCGCTGCGGGTCCTGCAGGAGCTGTTCGATTGGCGGGCCAGTTCGCCGCTGAAGGACGCGGGTTAGCTACCGGTCGATCCGATGTACCCGTGACACCTTCACCGCCCGCACCTCGGTGATGGGCGGAGCCGGCCGCACGAAGCTCGGGCTGGAGGTCAGGGCCGCCACCCGCCGCTTCGCGTCGGCCTCGAGGTCGCCGTAGAAGAGGTTGTAGCCAGGGACCTTGCGCTTGTCGGCCCAGGAGCCGGCGCTCTTCAGCATCTTGGGCTTGGGCCGTGACACCCGCAGGATGCCGTCCTCGCACCTGGCGGAGACCTGGCGGGTCAGGAAGGCGGGCCGCGCGCCCCACTCCAGACCGGTGGCGTTGGCCGCCCCCAGGTTCAGCTTGGCGGGCGCAGGGGCGTTGGAGACGGCGCCGAGCAGCGGATTGAAGCACAGCGGCGTACGGCCCGAGATGTGCTCCAGCTCGCCGTTCGCGTCCCAGATCAGGGAGCGGTCCTTCAAGGCCTGGACCCGCTCGACGTCATGCTCGAAGGCCGAGGCCCAGGCGGCGAGGCAGCCGGCCTGCCGTGGTCCGGCGCAGGGCGTCAGCGGCGGGGCGTCGGCGGAAACCACGGTCTCGATGAGGTAGGCCGCCGCCAGCCGTGCCCGGACCGAAGGGTCGCGGATGACTTCGTCGGCGATCAGGCGCGAGGCCAGGGTGCCGCCCTGTTCCACACCCACGATGATGAAGGGCCGGCCCTTGTTGTCGGCGGCGAGGTACTGGCGGAAAGCGGCGGCCACGTCGGCATAGGCGAAACGGCGGGCGTCGCGGGCGTCCTCGCGCAGGGTCAGCAGGGTGTAGAGGCTGGCCTGGCGGTAGCGTGGGGCGAACAGGCGGCCGACGCGGACGAAGGGCCCGGCATAGTTCGGCGCCACGACACGCCGGAAGAACTTGTCGGCCTGGACGTCGTCGATGGGGCTGTTCCAGTGGGGACCGCCGTCATAGCTGGTGGGCCCAACGAAGAAGACGTCGGCGGCTGGATCGGCCGTGGTCCAGACCTCGGGGTGGGCGGGCAACAGGGCCCAGGCGGCGCGGCGCGTGTAGTCGGGCGCTGTTGGCGGCCGGTAGGTCTGGAACGGCTCCTTGGGATCCAGGGCGTTGCTGGCGATGTCGTCGCGCCAGACGAAGGCGGCCATGATCACAAGGGCCAGAACCACGACGACCGCCGCGCTCACCGTCCGCTTGAAGCCCTTGGGACGCTCCGCCATCGCCTACCTGTAGGGATCGGGCTGGGACAGGTAGTTGCGGACATAGTCGGTGATGCCATCCTCCAGCGCCGTCATCGGCTGGTTGAAGCCGGCGGCCTTGAGCCGGTCCATCTTGGCCTCGGTAAAGTACTGGTACTTGTCGCGGATGGCGGGCGGCATGGGGGTGTATTCGATCTGGGCCGGCTTTCCGGCGGCGGCGAACACCGCCTTGGCCATGTCCTCAAAGGTCCGCGCGGTTCCGGAGCCAAGGTTGTAGACCCCGTTCACCTGTTCGGATGCGTTGAGCCAGGCCACCACGTCGGCGACGTCGCGGACATAGACGAAGTCGCGGGTCTGGCCGCCGTCGGCGATGCCCTCGCGATAGGACTTGAAGAGCTGCACCGACTGGCCGCCGGCGACCTTGGGCCAGATCTGCGAGGCCACCGACTTCATCGAGTGCTTATGCTCCTCGTTGGGGCCGTAGACGTTGAAGAACTTCAGCCCCACCCATTGCGGCGGCGCGTAGTCGCGAGCCGCCTGCCGCGCGGCGAAGAGATCAAACAGCGCCTTGGACCAGCCGTAGGCGTTCAGCGGCCGCAGGGCGGCCAGGGACTGAAGATCATCCTTGTCGTCGAAGGCGGTCGCATCGCCGTAGGTGGCCGCCGAGGAGGCGTAGATGAACCGCCGCTGGCGGTCGGCGCACCAGCGGAACAGGTCGCGGCTGAGCGTGAAGTTGTTGTGGATGATCTTGTCGGCGTCGGGCTCGGTGGTCGACGAAATGGCGCCCATGTGAACGACGATCTCGATGTCGCGCCAGCGCTTCTCCAGCCAGTCGAACATGTCTTCGGGGGCCACGAAGTCGCCGATCGGATGCTTGGCGATGTTGCGCCACTTGCCGAGCTCGGCTTCCTGAAGCCAGTCGCAGACCACCACGTCCAGGGTGGGGTCCTCCGCCAGCTTGGCGACGATGTTGGAGCCGATGAAGCCGGCCCCGCCGGTGACGAAGGCGATACGACGGGTCATGTCGGCTCCTTGGCGGTCATGCGGGCGATGGCGGCGGTGGTGGAATAGCCGTCCACGATCTGGGCCAGGCGCACCTCCCCGCCCCAGGACTTCACCAGGTCGCCGCCCACCACCTGGTCCTCCGAATAGTCGGAGCCCTTGATGAGGATTTCAGGCTTGGCGGCCTCGATCAGCTTGATCGGCGTGTCCTCATCGAAGGGGACCACCAGGTCCACGGCGCCGAGGCCCGCCAGCACCATGGCCCGGCCCTCCAGGTCGTTGACCGGTCGCCCCTCCCCCTTCAGCGCCTTCACCGAGCGATCGGAGTTGAGCCCCACCACCAGCCGGTCGCACCAGGATCTGGCCTGGTTGAGATAGGTGACGTGGCCACGGTGCAGGATGTCGAAGCATCCGTTGGTGAAGCCCACCCGCAGCCCCTTGGCGCGCCAGCGGGCGATCTCGTCGGCCATCCGCTGGGGCGTGACGATCTTGCCCTCGGCGGGCGCCATGTGGGCCGTCAGCGAGGCCTCGATCAGTTCCTCGGGCAGGACGGTGGCGGTGCCCGCCTTGCCCACGGCGACGCCAGAGGCGAGCATGGCGAACTCGATGGCCTGGTCCATCGGCGTCCCGGCGGCCAGGGCCAGGCCAAGCGCCGCGATGGTGGTGTCGCCGGCGCCCGAGGCGTCGAAGACATCGCGGGGCACACCGGGGAAGTGGCGAACGGGCTGGCCGCGCACGGCGAGCGAGATGCCCTTGGCCGCCCGCGTCACCAGGATGGCCTTGGCCTCGCAGAGGCTGAGGGCGTGGGCCAGCGCGGCCTCGATCTCGGGATTGGTGCTGGTGGGCAGGCCGGTGGCGTAGGCGAGCTCGCCGGCGTTGGGCTTGATCACGTCGACCTCGCCGTAGCGCAGGAAGCTGCGGGCCTTGGAGTCGACGATCACCAGGCCGCCCGCCTCCCGACAGGCGGCGATCACCGCGTCGGTGACAACGCCCTTGCCATAGTCGGAGATCAGCACGACGCCGGCGCCGGCGGCGAGGTCGCGCACCGTACGCACCAGGCGCTGCTCGACCTCGCCCACCGCCGGGATGCTGGCCTCCAGGTCGACCCGCAGCAGCTGCTGCCCGCCCGAGACGAAGCGGGTCTTGAGCGTGGTGGGGCGGCCCGGATCGGTGACCAGGAAGCCCTCGATGCCAGTCTTGTCGCCGATCAGACGCAGGGCCTCGTGGCCCTCGCTGTCGCCGCCCACCAGGCCGACCAGAGCGACATCCCCCCCCAGGGCCGCGACGTTGCGCGCGACGTTGCCGGCCCCGCCCAGCATCACCAGCTCCCGATCACGGGCCAGGACCGGGATCGGCGCCTCGGGAGAGACCCGGGTCACCTCGCCATAGACGAAGCGGTCCACCATCAGGTCGCCGACGCAGACGATGCGGGCGCCCGACAGACGGGTCAGCAGTTGCTGGAGGGTCGAGAGGTCCATGCGGCTGTTTATGGCACTAGGCGCGGGCGGTATGAACGGCCTTCAGGCTGCGAAGCAGGCCCTCGGCGCTGTCCAGCGGCAGGGTGCTGGGCCCATCGCAGAGCGCCGCGTCGGGATTCGGGTGGAACTCCAGGAAGACGCCGTCGGCGCCGGCGGCGATGGCGGCCTTGGCGATGATCGGGACCCCCTCACGCCGGCCGCCGGTCGAGGCGCCCTGGGTGCGCGGATCCGCGCCCGGGAGCTGGACGGCATGGGTCGCGTCGATGGTGACCGGCACGCCGAGCTTCTGCATCTCCCCGATGCCCAGCATGTCCACCACCAGGTTGTTGTAGCCAAAGGTGGTGCCGCGCTCGCAGAGCACGCTGATCTGCGCGCCGCCCAGGGCCTCGCGCACCTTGTCGACCATCTGCTTGGTGTCCCACGGGGCCATGTTCTGGGACTTCTTCTGGTGCAGCCACCCACCCCGGCTGTGCGCCGCCCGCGCCGCTGCGACCACCAGGTCGGTCTGGCGACCAAGGAAGGCTGGCATCTGGACGATATCGGCGACCTCGGCCACCGGCTCTGCCTGGCTGACCTCATGCAGGTCGGTGCAGATCGGAACGTCGAACTCGTCCTTGATCGCCTGCAAGATCTCGAGGCCCTTTTCGAGACCGGGGCCGCGGTAGCTATGGATCGACGAGCGGTTGGCCTTGTCGAAGCTCGCCTTGAACACATAGGGCAGGCCTAGATCGCGGCAGATGGCCTTCAACTGGCGAGCCGTGACGCGAGCCAGCTCCAGGTCTTCCAGGACATTCAGACCAGCGATCACGAACAGCGGCTGGCCATCGCCAATCGAGATGTTCCACTTGTTCAGGGTCAGAACGGCCATGGGCGGACTCCGGATCAGTCGGGGATTTGCGCCTAAGTGGCGCGCGGGGCGCCTCTTCACAAGCTGGAATTCGTCGCCTGCATCCGGGGCCGGAACGCGGCCGTAGGTTCAGCAAGGGTTCTCGAATTTTCCCGACGCCAAACCAGTGTTAGTATCCAGTGAGAGATCGGGAGTTGCAGCCATGACCCTGGCGCACGAATCGTCCCTGACCGCCCTTGCGGCCTCGCCGCGCGCCTTCCGCCGCCTCCCCGCCTTGGCCGATGTCCCCGCGATCTTCCGCAACGCCCTGCGGATGATGGCGCACAACTGGATGGCGGGGGAACTCACCTTCGTCACGCCCAAAGGCCACGAGCTGCGGCTGGAGGGCGAGCCGGGTCCCACGGCCCGCATCATCGTTCGCGACTTCCGCTTCATCCGCCGCGCCCTGGCGGCAGGCGATATCGGCTTCGCGGAGGGCTATGCGGCCGGAGAATGGGATACGCCGGACCTGACAGCGGTGCTGAGCGTCTTCTCGCTGAACTTCGAGAACCTGCGCCGGGTGACCCAGGGCAATCCCATGGTGGGCGTTTTCAACGTCCTGAGCCATGCCCTGAACGGCAATTCTCGCAGGGGATCCAAGCGGAACATCCACGCCCACTACGATCTGGGCAATGACTTCTACGCGCGCTGGCTGGACCCCAGCATGACCTACTCCTCGGCCAGGTTCGCCCATCCCGGCCAGGGCCTGGAGGCCGCCCAGGCCAACAAGTACCGGGCGCTGGCCGAACGGATGGACCTGAAGGCCGGACAGACCGTGCTGGAGATCGGCTGCGGCTGGGGCGGCTTCGCCGAATACGCGGCCAGGGAGGTCGGGGCCAAGGTCACCGGCATCACCATCTCCAAGGCGCAGCACGACTTCGCCGCAAAGCGCATGTTCGACCAGGGCCTGAGCGACCGCGCCGAGATCAAGCTGATCGATTACCGCGACGTGGGCGGGACCTTTGATCGGGTGGCCTCCATCGAGATGTTCGAGGCCGTGGGCGAGCGCTACTGGCCCACCTATTTCAACAAGATCGATCAGGTCCTGGCCCCGGGCGGCCGCGCCGGTCTGCAGATCATCACCATCCAGGAAGAGCTGTTCGAGGACTATCGCCGCCACGCAGACTTCATCCAGAAGTACATCTTCCCCGGCGGGATGCTGCCGTCGGAGAGCAAGCTCAAGGCCGAGACGGACCGGGCGGGCCTCACCTGGACGGGAATTGCCCGCTTCGGCCAGGACTATGCTGACACCCTGGCCCAATGGGCAGAACGGTTCGACGCCCGTTGGGACGACATCAAGGGCGCCGGTTTCGATGAGAAGTTCCGCAAGATCTGGCGCTTCTATCTCAGCTATTGCGACGCGGGTTTCCGCACCGGTCGCACCGATGTGGTGCAGCTTGGCCTCTCAAAGGCCTGATCGCCCCCTGTTCGGACGCCCGATGGCCCCTTAAGTAGCGGGCATGACCGTCGCACACAGCGTCCTGGACGCCATCGGAAACACGCCGCTCATTCGCCTGGCTCGCGCCAGCGAGGCCACGGGCTGCGAAATCCTCGGCAAGGCCGAGTTCATGAACCCCGGCCAGTCCGTGAAGGACCGGGCGGCGCTTCACATCATCCGCGACGCGGAACGAAGCGGCCTTTTGAAACCGGGCGGTCGGATCGTGGAGGGGACGGCCGGCAACACCGGCATCGGCCTCGCCATGGTCGCCGGGGCCAGCGGCTACAAGACCACGATCGTCATCCCGCGCACCCAGAGCCAGGAGAAGAAGGACGCCATCCGCCTCCTGGGCGCGCAATTGGTGGAGGTGGACGCGGTCCCCTACTCCAATCCCGACAACTATGTCCGCTATTCTGGACGGTTGGCCGAAGAACTTAATGCGAAGGAGCCGGCCGGCGCGATCTGGGCCAACCAGTTCGACAATGTCGCCAACCGCCTGGCCCACGTCGAGACCACGGGTCCTGAGATCTGGGAGCAGACGGACGGCAAGGTGGACGCCTTCATCTGCGCCGTGGGCTCCGGCGGAACCCTGGCGGGGGTGGCCGAGGCGCTGCGGGCGAGGAATCCCAAGGTGGCCATCGGCCTGGCCGACCCGCACGGCGCGGCGCTCTATAGCTACTTCACCGACGGCGAACTCAAGTCGGAGGGGACCTCGATCAGCGAGGGCATCGGCCAGGGTCGGATCACCGCCAATCTGGAGGGCCTGAAGATCGACCATGCCTACCGCATCGGCGACGAGGAGATGCTGCTGGCCATCTACGACATGGTCGAGCACGAGGGGCTGGTGATGGGCGGCTCCACCGGCATCAACGTCGCCGGCGCCATTCGCATGGCCAAGGACCTGGGCCCCGGCCACACCATCGTGACCATCCTGTGCGACCAGGGCTCGCGCTATCAGAGCAAGATCTACAATCCCGAGTTCCTGAAGGAGCGGGGCCTGCCTGTCCCCGGCTGGCTATGACCGACCCCCTGGTTTCCACGGACTGGCTGGCGTCCCGCCTGGGCGAAGCACAGGTGGTGGACGCCACCTGGTTCATGCCGGGCGAGGGCCGCGAAGGTCATGCCGAGTATCTGGCCGCCCACATCCCGGGGGCCGTCTTTTTCGACATCGACGCCATCGCCGACAAGACCGTGGACCTCCCCCACATGCTGCCGACGGCGGAGGCTTTCGCCGAGATGGCCGGGAAGCTCGGCCTGTCACGGGACGCCACAGTCGTGGTCTATGACAGCTTCGGCATCCGCTCGTCCGCCCGGGTCTGGTGGACCCTGCGGGTGATGGGCTTCGACAAGGTCTTTGTGCTGGATGGCGGCTTCAAGACATGGCTGGCCGAGGGCCGCCCCACCGAGGCTGACCCCGCCACCCTGCCCCCAACGGCACTCTCGCCCAGCCTGAACGCCCGGCTGGTGCGCGACGTGGCGGCGGTGAAGAACCTGCTTGAATCGAAGGCCGCCCAGCTGGTGGACGCCCGCGGCGCGGCGCGCTTCCGCGGCGAGGCGCCGGAGCCTCGCGCCGGGCTACGATCGGGCCACATGCCGGGCGCCCGCAATACGCCCTTCGACAGCCTTCTGAATGCGGACGGCACGATGAAGCCGGCCGACCAGCTGAGGCCGCTGTTCGCCGCCGCCAAGGTCGACCTCGGCGCCCCCATCGTCACCACCTGCGGCTCGGGCGTGACCGCCTCGGTGGTCGCCCTGGCCCTGGCCCGTCTCGGCCGCGCGGACGTGGCCGTCTATGACGGCTCCTGGACCGAATGGGGCGGCCGCAGCGACACCGCCGTGGTGACCGGTCCTTGAGGGTCCGCCTGGCGACCTGGGACGACATCCCAGCCCTGCCGCAGATCGAACGTTCGGCGGGCGAGGCGTTTCGCGGCACCGATCAGGCCTGGATCGCAGACGACATCGTCGCCGAGGCCGACGCCTATCCGCCGCTGATCGAGGCCGGCGGGGTCTGGGTCGCCGAGGAGGACGAGGTCGTGGCGGGCTTCATTTCCACGCAGCCCGTGGCGGGCGCCTTCCACATCCTGGAGCTCGCCGTCGGCCACGACCACCAGCGCAAGGGCATAGGCCGCGCCCTCATGGACGCCGCCTTGGCCGAGGCCCGGCGGGCCGGCTACCGCACCGCGACCCTGACCACCTTCCGCGGCATTCCCTGGAACGCGCCGTTCTATGCGCGCCTGGGCTTTGAGCTCCTGGACGCGCCGCCGACGGTGCTGGCCGCCATCCTCGCCGAGGAGGCGGCCCGCGGCCTGACTGACCGCTGCGCGATGCGCCTCGCCCTCTAGTTTCGCGTCGGGATGATCACCGGCAGGGTCTCGTAGCCCTTCACGAACACCGAGTGGGTCCGCTGGGGTTCGCCCACCACCTCGACGGTGGGGAAGCGGGCCAGGATCTCCTCCCAGATGATCTGCAGCTGCAGCTCGGCCAGGCGGTTGCCGACGCAGCGGTGGACGCCGAACCCGAAGGACAGGTGCTGGCGGGGCCGCTCCCGGTCGATGATGTAGTTATCGGGATTGGCGATGACCTCGTCGTCGCGGTTGCCCGAGACGTACCACATGGCCACCCGGTCCCCCTTGCGGATGGTCTTGCCGCCGATCTCGTGGTCCTGCGTCGCCGTGCGCGCCATGTGGGCCAGGGGCGTCTGCCAGCGGATGGTCTCGGAGACCATCGACGGGATCAAGGACGGGTTCTCCCGCAGCTTGCGGTATTGGGCCGGGTTCTGGTTCAGGGCGAAGATCGAGCCGGAGATGGTGTTCCGGGTGGTGTCGTTGCCGCCGATGATCAGCAGGGTGACGTTGCCGTGGTACTCGTGCTCGTCCATGTCCCGCGTGGCCGGGTTGTGGGCCAGCATGGAGATCATGTCGAACTTCGGCTCGGTGTCCTTGATCCGGTCGGCCCACAGGCCGTCGAAGGCGTCAAAGCACTTGGTGAGCTCGCTGCGCTTCTGCTCCCAGCTCTCGCAGACTCCGTGGCCGGGCGGATTGGTCATCATGTCCGACCAGTAGGTCAGGTCGCGGCGGCGTTCGAAGGGGAAGTCGAAGAGGGTGGCCAGCGTCATGGCCGTCAGCTCCTTCGAGACCAGGTCCACCCAGTCGAAGGTCTCGCCGATGGGCAGGCCATCCAGGATGGCGCCAGCCCGCTCGCGGATCACCGGCGCCATCTGGGCCAGGTTGTGCGGCGCCACGGCCGGGCTGACCGCCTTGCGCTGCACATCGTGCTTGGGCGGATCCATGCCGATGAAGCTGGGCCGAGTCGGCCGGCCGGCCGATTCGGCCTTGGACTCCAGGCTCTGCAGGACGATGCCGTCGGCCGAGGAGAACACCTGATGATTGGTGTCGATGGCCATGATGTCGTTGTACTTGGTGACCGACCAATAGGGCCCGTACTCGCTGTTTTCCGTGTAGTGCACCGGGCTTTCGCGGCGCAGGCGCTCAAATTGGGCCCACATGGTGTCGCTGGTGAACAGCTCCGGCTGGGCGGGATTGAGCTGATCCAGCGGCAGAGCCGCGGCCTGCTGGCGGGCCTCCTGGCGGATATCGACGGAACCGTCGCTCATGGTCGTCCTCCCTGGCAGGCGGACTCTCGAGGGTCCGCTCAGATGTCGTTGAACAGATGACGCCGAACCGAACGCTGTATTGCAAGGGGGAACTGCCCCAGCGTCAGCGAACCGGCGGCGGATAGTGGAGGCCGGGCTGCGGCGCGTTCCACAGGGCGTTGAGGCCGCGCTCCAGCTTGAGCGGCGAGCCCTGGCCCAGATTGCGGCGGAACACCTCGTCATAGGCGCCGACCTGTCGGATCGCCTGGAAGGCCCAGTCAGCCTTCAGGCCAAGCAACGGACCAAGGTTCCCCTGGGCGCCCAGCAGGCGGCGGACGCGGGGGTCCTGGGAAGCGTCCCGCGCTTCGGCGACGTTGTCGGCTGTCAGCTTCAGCTCCTCCCCCAGCATCAGGGCATAGACGCTCCAGCGCACGATATCGGTCCAGGCCGGGTCGTCCTGACGCACCACGGGTCCCAACGGCTCCTTGGAGATCACCGTGGGCAGGACGACGTGGGCGTTGGGGTTGTTCATCAGCGATCGCGCCGAGGCCAGGGCCGAGACGTCGGCGGTGTAAGCGTCGCAGCCCTCGCCCTGATAGGTCTCCCTGGCCTGCGCCTCGGACACCGAAACGACAGCGCTGTATTTCAGGCCCCGGATCTTGAAGTAGTCGGCCATGTTCTGTTCGCTGGCGGTGCCGGCCTGGACACAGATCCGCGCGCCGTTCAGCTCGTCGGCGCTGGCGAGCCCGAGCGCCTTGGGGGCGAGGAACCCCTGGCCGTCGAAATAGGTGACCGCCGGAAAGTCGAGCGCGCCCGCATCCCTGCCGAAGGTCCAGGAGGTGTTGCGCGACAGAATGTCGATCTTGCCCGACGATAAGGCCGCGAAACGGTCCTGGGCGGGGATCGCGGTGAACCGGACCGCCTTGGCGTCCCCCAGCACCGCGGCTGCGACCGCGCGGCAGATGTCCACATCAAAGCCGCGCCAGGTCCCCTTGTCGTCTGGGAAGGCGAAGCCCGCGAGGCCCGCGTTGACGCCGCAGGCGAGGTAGCCACGCGCTCGAACGGCCGCGAGGGTCGGGCTGGCCTTGGCCTGCAGGACCTGGGTCGCCGGGTCGGCGGCGGCCGTGGTCACAGGCTGCGGTTTGGGCGCATCGCCAGCGTCGCCGCACGCGGCGAGCCACAGCAGGAGTCCAACGGCGGCGGTTCGGCGTAGCGCCTTGATCACAGACCTCACCAAGGTTCTAAGGAGTGCGGGCATTGTCGCCCCTGTTCGTTCCGAGCCGTCAAGCCGCATGGCCGAAGAAACCCGCCTGATCCGCGCCGGCGCCGCGCCAAAGTCGCTGGCCAAGACCGTGGGGCCGCCGATCCAGAAGGGCTCCACCGTCCTCCTGCCCAACGCCGAGGCCCTCTACGACGACGACAGCTTCATCACCTATGGCCGCCAGGGCCTCTCGGCCCACGACGCCCTGCGCGACGCGCTCGCCGAAATGGAGGGGGCCGCCTGCGTCTGCCTCTACCCCTCCGGCCTCGCGGCGCTGACCGGCGCCATGCTGGCGGTGCTGAGGGCCGGCGACGAAGTTCTGGTCGTGGACAACATCTATAAGCCCACCCGGCGCTTCTGCGATCATGTGCTGCGGCGTTTCGGCGTGGCGGTCCGCTATTTCGATCCGCGCCAGAGCCCAGAGGATCTGGTGGGGGGCGCCAGCGACGCCGTGCGGCTGATCGTCATGGAGAGCCCCGGGTCTCTCTCCTTCGAGATGCAGGACCTAGCCGCCATCTCCAGCCTGGCCCGCGCACGGGGCATCCTGACCCTTGCCGACAACACCTGGGGCGCCGGCTACCTGATCAAGCCCCTGGCCCACGGCGTGGACATCAGCGTCCAGGCCCTGACGAAGTATGTCGGCGGCCATTCCGATGTCTTCATGGGTTCGGCGGCGGCGACCGATCCGGCCTTGGTAGGCCAGCTGGAGAACGGCATCGTCCACCTCGGCTGGGCCGTGGCGCCCGAGGACGCCTACCAGATGCTGCGCGGCCTGCGCACCCTGCCCACCCGGTTGGCGAAACAGGGGGAAAGCAGCCTGACCATCGCCGCCTGGCTGCGCGATCAGCCGGAGGTGGCCGGGGTCCTGCACCCCGCCCTGCCCGGCTGTCCGGACCACGAGCTATGGAGGCGCGACTATAGCGGCGCCTGCGGCCTGTTCAGCTTCGTCTTCAGGCCTGCCCCCGAGGTGGCGGTGAACGCCTTCCTGGACGCCCTCGACCTGTTTGGCCTGGGCTTCTCCTGGGGCGGCTTCGAGAGCCTGGCCATCTCCTGCGATCCCCAGCTCGGCACGCGGAAGTTCCGCCATGACTACGGCGGCCCCTTGATGCGCCTGCACGTCGGGTTGGAGAACGCCGACGACCTGATGGCCGACCTGACGAGGGGCCTGGAGGCCTTCCGCGCCGCGGGCGGCTAGCCCTGGCGCGCCCTGCAGGACTCGAACCTGCAACCGCCTGCTTAGAAGGCAGGTGCTCTATCCAGTTGAGCTAAGGGCGCTTCGTTGGTGCGGAGTAGCCGATAGGGCCTTGAGCGCCTGTCCGCAAGCGGGCCGGGCAGGCCTTGGCGGGCGGCGTCTGAAAAACACCACAAAGCGCAGGAACCAAAAGCAGTTAATTCAGCTTAACCAATCACCGTGAGTACAAGACGCAGTGATTGTAGCTCTCAGATCTCCGCGCGTCGTGGAATCTCACGCCTTCAACAAGGTGGAGCTACACTATGAAACCCTATATTCACGTCATTGCAGCGCTTGCGCTCGGAACACTGGCAACCGGCTGCGCCACCCAACAAACCGCCCGTCTCGATGCGGCGCAAACCTTGGCCGCAGCGCCGGATGTTCCGCAGAACGCGAGCATGGAAACCGGCCTGACTTCGCTTCGGTATGGCGACCTCTACACGGCGACGAACCTGCTCGAACGCGCCGTCGCCGCCCGTCCCTCCCTGCGCAACCGGTTCAACCTGGCCGTGGGCTACGAGAACACCGCCCGTCGCCGGGAAGCCGCCGAGATCTATCGTGGGCTCGTGCGGGATGGCCAGTATGCCCATCTCGACGGAACGTTGAGCGGCGACGGTCCCAGCGCCCCGCGGCGCCGGTTCAATGTGGCGGACGAAGCCCAACAGCGCCTCGCCCTGATCGAGAACAGCAATGCGCCTCAGCGCACGATCGTCACCGCACGGTCGGCTGAAGAAGCGGCGATTCCCGCCTCGGCCACGGTGCCTTCGCCCAGCGCAGCCATCTCAGACGCCGGAGCCGCGCGCCTCGACGGGATTCCCTGAACCCTGGAGCGCCCTGGGCTAGTGAGTCCAGGGCTGCTTGCGGTTGAAGGCGAAGTTGTCGGCGTAGGCTTTCACGATGCGCTTGGCCGGCTTGGGATCGAACAGCTGGAAAGGGATGGCGTGGGCCTGCGCGTAGGCGACCGCGTCTTCCGAGGTGTCGAAGGACAGGCGAATCTGACCGTCGGTGTCGCGGGTCTGGGTCCAGCCCATCAGCGGATCTGAGGCCCAGGCTTCCTCGGGCGCGAACTCGAGCAGCCAATCCTTGGTCTTGGCCTTGCCAGACTGCATGGCGTTCTTGGCCGGACGATAGATGCGCGCGAGCATGACAGATCCCTGGCGATAGGTCGTTTTGGCCGGTGCTGGTCGGGGCGAGAGGATTCGAACCTCCGACCCTCTGGTCCCAAACCAGATGCGCTACCAGGCTGCGCTACACCCCGAAAAGCACCGGAGGGCGTGGGATATAAGGCTTTGGCTGTTCCCGCAAACGATAGGAGGCCGCAGGGCTCGATCCCTCGACCTTTGCCGCCTTCGTCTGTTAGGTTTTGGACGGGGAGCCGGCATGCCGAGATCAAAAACAAAGTCGAAACGCACCCGGCGTGGCGAGATGCGCAAGCGCGCCCAGTTCTTCGACCGCCACGCCGAACACATCCGTCTGGCGCTGATCGGCGGCGTGGCGATCCTCGTCGCCATCCTTATGGCCAAGGTCGTCCTGGGCTAACGCGCCCGCCGGTGCATCAGCTTGAACACCCCTGAGGCGCGGACCACATCGTGGCCGCCGACATAGGCCCGGCCCTCCACGAAGGCCACATCGCGGGTGGCGCGGGTGACACGGGCGTCCCCCATCACCCATTCCCCGATCCGGGCCATGTGCAGGAAGTCCACCGACAGGTGGATGGTCACCGACCGGGTCTGGGTCTCGCGCCACACGGCGGCGGCCAGCAGACCGTCCAGGAAGGCGGTGAGCATGCCGCCATGCACCAGGCCCAGCCCATTGGCGTGCCGCTGCTCGGCGAAGAAGGCTTGCTGGGTCAGGCCCTCCTGCTGCTCGGCGCGATGATAATAGGGGCCGTTGATGGTGGAGAAGTCACCGCGCCCCTGGGACTTGATGAAGCCCTCCGGGGGCGTGATCTCGGCCGGCGCGGTCATCGGGAGTCCTTCAGCGGCTTCAGGTCGATTTGGTACAGGTTGGGCCAGTACTTTCCGGTGACGAACAGACGGTCACCCTTCTGGTCATAGGCTATGCCGTTGGCGACGGCGTTCGGGTCCCGGTAGGACAGGGTCTCGGGCAGGCCGGTCAGGTCGATCCAACCCTTCACCGCGCCCGTCGCGGGATCGATGCGGGCGATGCGGTTGGTCTCCCAGATGTTGGCGAGGATCTCGCCCTTCACCCATTCCAGCTCATTGAGCCTGAGCACCGGCCGGCCCTCGGCGGTCACCTTGATCCGCCGGGTCTCGCGCAGGGTCTTAGGGTCGAGAAACCTCAGGAACGCCGTGCCGTCGCTCATGATCAGGGACTTGCCGTCCTGGGTCAGGCCCCAGCCCTCCCCCGGATAGCTGAAGCTGCCCTTGCGGGCGAAGGTCTTCAGGTCCCACCGGTAGCCCGTCTCGTGCCGCCAGGTGAGGCTCACGATTTCGGAGCCGAAGTTGACGGCGCCCTCGCCGAACTGGTCCGGATCGATGCCGGCCGATTGCAGGACGACGCCGTCCTTCAGCCGGACCTTGCGGATCGTGGATCGGCCCAGCCAGCCGGTGCTCTCGAACATGAAGCCGTCGAGATAGAAAAGGCCCTGGGTGAAGGCCCGGGGGTCGTGGGGATAGGTGGCGCGCACCTCATAGCCCTGGACCGGCAGGACCGCGGCGGCGGGGCTGCCCACCATGACAGCGGCGAAGGCCATCGCCGCCAGCCATAGCGGCCTGAAGGACAAAGACGACAAGCCGGCCTCCCTGACTAGGACAGTGACTTATCCTTTGGGGGAGGCTTGCGGCCTAGGCAAGGCGGGCTCAGGCCATGCCGATGGATTCCAGTTCCGCCACCACCAGGCCCTTGGGCCCCTCGGCGAAGCGGACCATGACGTCGTCCCCCGGCTGCAGGTCCTCGATGCCCGAGCGGCGCAGGGTTTCGATATGGACGAAAATGTCGCCGGGCTCTCCGTCCCGCACCACGAAGCCATAGCCCTTGGCGCGGTTGAACCACTTGACCTTGGCGCGCTCCAGGGGGCCTCGCGCCTCCGGCGCCGGACGTGAACTACGGGCGGGGAAACCGCTCGCCTGCCGGTCGAAGCCTCCGTTGTGGCGAGCGAAGCTGTCGCGGTCGCGTCGGAAGCCGTGATCCTCACGCGGCCGACGCTCGGCGGGCGGCGGCGCGGAGCTCTCGTCGAGGTCCACCACTTCCGACACCTGCCAGCCCTTGGGACGGCGGATGACGTCGCAAACAATGATGGCGCCTTCCAGGGCGTTCTCACGCCCCGAGTTCCTCAACGATGTCACATGCAGAAGAACATCTTTCAGGTCGGTCTGGCCCGGATCGTCAGGGACGATGAAGCCATAGCCCTTACCTGCGTCGAACCACTTGATCCGCCCACTGATCCGCACAGCATCCTCGTGCGAATCTACACTCTCGAATTCGTAACCAGACATTTGCCCCTCTGGCCCGATCTCCCAATCCCTACGGATACTGGCCAGTCATAACACTGTTCTCGTAACAGGAGAGCCGTCAATGGGGGTTTTTCAGCCAAATGCACGCATTTGGTGTGTTTCTCGCGCTTTGCGCGATGGATTGGCGCCGAGCCTATGTCGGCTGCCCTTCTAAGGGCGAATTCGCGTGGCAGTCCCTAGGGGAGTCGAACCCCTCTCTCCAGGTTGAAAACCTGGCGTCCTAACCGATAGACGAAGGGACCGCAGCGGCGAAGGGCGGCTCTATATCTGCGTTCCTGGGGGTGTGCAAGCGCACTGACCACGACTTGTCGCAGTTCACCACAATGGCTGCGCTTCACCCCACCCGACGCAGGTCGGCGACGTCCTCGATCTCCAGCTCGACGCTGGATCGGCCTTGCCAATCATCGGGCTTCAAGCGACCGACGATATGCAATCCGCCGCCCTCGGCCAGCAGGCGCGCGCCGATCTCCGTGCCCTCGGAACGCCAGGCCACGGCCTTCAACTTGCCGCCGGTGCGGTCGGTCAGGGTGACCCGCACATGCCCCCCCTTGAGCGCCATGGCCCGCTCCACGCGGACATCGGAGAGGGCGAAGACCGGCTCAGGGTTGCCGGGGCCGAAAGGGGCCATCCGCTGGAAGCTCTCATACAGCGCCCGGTCGGCGCCGCCGGTGGTGATCAGGGCGTCGATGTCGAGGCCGTCCTCCGCCGCGGCGACCTCGCTTTCGTCGGCGAGGCGCTCGCAGAGAAAGGCCCGCAGCTCGGGAATCGTGTCGGGCTTGACGCTGAGGCCCGCGGCCATGGCGTGGCCACCCCCAGCGATCAGCAGGCCCTCCTCATAGGCGGCCTGGACGGCCCGGCCGAGGTTCACCCCGGGCTGGGAACGGCCCGAGCCCTTGCCGACATTCGCCGCCCGGTCGACGCCGATCACCATCACCGGCTTGCGATAGCGCTCCCGCAGGCGCCCGGCGACGATGCCGATGACCCCAGGGTGCCAGTCGTCGGCCGACACGAGCAGCACCGGCAGGTCGGCCTGATTGCTCTCGCGCTCGATGATCTGGACGGCCTGCTCCAGCACCTCGCGCTCGACTTCCTTGCGCGAGGCGTTCAGGGCGTCGAGTTCGGCGGCCAGGTCGGCGGCCTCGCGGGGGTCGTCGGTGGACAGCAGGCGCGCGCCCAGGTCGGCGCGGCCGATGCGGCCGCCCGCGTTGATGCGGGGCCCCAGCACGAAGCCCACGTGGAAGGCCGTGGCCGGCCCCTGGCTCTTGGCCACGTCCAGCAGCGCCTTGAGGCCAGGGTTGCGCCAGCCGGACATCACCTTCAGGCCCTGGGAGGCCAGGGCACGGTTGAAGCCCACCAGCTGGGTGACGTCGCAGATGGCGCCCATGCAGGCCAGGTCCAGCCATTGGCGGATATCGGGCTCGGGACGCTCGGTCGTGAACAGGCCCTGGCGGCGCGCCTCGCGGTTCAGGGCGGCCATCAGGACGAAGGTGACCCCGGCCGCGGCCAGCACCCCCTGCCCCGACCCGCAGCCTGGCCTGTTGGGGTTCACCAAGGCCGTGGCGGGGGGAACTTCATCGCCGCGCATCAGGTGGTGGTCGATCACCACCACCTCCAGCCCGATCTCGACGGCGTAGGTCACCGCCTCCATGGCCGCGGCGCCGCAGTCGACGGTGATCACCAGCTCGACGCCCTCGTCCTTCAGGCGGCGGAAGGCCGCGGGCGAAGGGCCGTAACCCTCGGTGATGCGATCGGGGACGTAGATGCGCAGGGGCGCACCCATCGCCCGGGTCCAGCGCACCAGCTGGGCGGCGCTGGAGGCCCCGTCCACGTCATAGTCGGCGAACACCGCCATGGGGCGGCCCTTGGAGACGGCGTCCACCAGGATGGTGGCGGCCTTGTCCATGTCCATGAAGCTGGACGGGTCGGGGAACAGGGCCTTGAGGGTCGGATTGAGGTAGTGCTCGCCCAGGCCGTCCTGCACGCCACGCGAGGCCAGGGCCCGCGCCAGGGGCTCAGGCAGGCCGAGCGCCATCTCATGGCGGCGCACGGTCTCGGGATCGGCGGCTCGCTCGCGCCACAGCCGGCCGCTGAGCGACTTGGTGACGCCCAGATAGCCGGGCGCCGACGTCGCGCCGTCAGGCATCCGATCCTCCCCCAGGCCGCAGGCCGATGTGGGGGAGGTGTCGCGCGTCGATCGACGCGTGACGGAGGGGGATCGACGTAGTCGACACCTTCAGCCTCGAAACAAGAGTCAAAGTCCCCCTCAGTCGGCTGCGCCGACAGCTCCCCCAGAAGGGGAGCATCTGAGAACCCTCAGCCATCACACCGGCCGTTTCATCCGCACTTCGCGCACCGTCTGGGTGGCGGAGTTCATGACGATGGTGTGGGTGTGGACGAAGCCGTCCTCATAGTGGACGCCGTCCAGTAGGGCGCCGTTGGTGACACCGGTGGCGGCGAAGATCGCGTCGGCGCGGACCATCTCGTGCAGATCGTATTTGCGGTCGAAATCGGTGATGCCGATCCGCATGGCGCGGGCCTTCTCGTCGGCGTTGCGGAACACCAGTCGGCCCTGGAACTGACCGCCGACACACTTCAGCGCCGCACAGGCCAGCACGCCCTCCGGCGCCCCGCCCTGGCCAAGATAGAGGTCCACGCCGGTGGAGGGGTCGGCGGTGTTCATCACGCCCGCCACGTCGCCGTCGGTGATCAGGTAGATGCGCGCACCCACCGAGCGGACGCTGGCGATGATCTCGGCGTGGCGCGGACGGTCCAGGATGCACACTGTGATCTCGCTGGGGTCGACGCCCTTGGCCTCGGCCAGATCCTCGACGTTCTGGGCCGGGGTCTTGTCGAGATCGATGATGCCGGCCGGATAGCCGGGTCCGCAGGCGATCTTGTCCATATAGGTGTCGGGCGCGTTCAGCAGGGTGCCCTTGGGCGCCCAGGCCATGACCGCCAGCGCATTGGCCATCGCCTTGGCGGTCAGGGTCGTGCCCTCCAGGGGGTCCAGGGCGATGTCGATCTTGGGGCCCTTCCCCCTGCCAACCTTCTCGCCGATGTAGAGCATGGGGGCTTCGTCCCGCTCGCCCTCGCCGATCACGATCTCGCCGTCGATATCCAGGTCGTTCAGGGCCGTGCGCATGGCGTCCACCGCCGCCTGGTCCGCCGCCATCTCGTCGCCCCGGCCCACCAGTTTCCAGGCGGCGATGGCGGCGATCTCGGTCACGCGAACAGCGTCGATCACCAGACCGCGATCGAGGATTTCGGAACTCATGGACACGTCTCCTGCCGGAATCCGGCATAGCCGGCGACTATCTTGAGATTCTCAGATGCGCGCGATGCGCAAGAGGCGCGGTCTCTCCAGCACTGAAGGCAGATTGGCGATGCGGTCGATGGCCGCCGTGAGCACCGACTCCGCCACCGCGTGGGTGGTCAGCACGATGGGAACACCGTCGGCGTTCTCCACCGGCTTTTGCAGGAAGCTCTCGATGGAGACGCCGGCCTCGGCCAGGGTCTCGGACACCGCGGCGATGACCCCAGGCTCATCCTTCACCAGGAAGCGCAGATAGGCCCGCCCCATGCTCTTGGAGGGGTCCACGGGAGTGAAGGGCTTCAACTCCCCGGCCGGCCGCTGGAAAACCGGACGCACAGCGCCGGTCATGACGTCGGCGATGTCGGCGGCCACGGCGGCGGCGGTGGGACCTGCGCCCGCGCCAGGGCCCTGGATATAGATGGTGCCGATCCGAGTCCCCTCGATGAAGAGCGCGTTCAGCGCCCCGCCGGCCTGGGCCAGGGGGTGATTGATCGGCGCCAGGGATGGATGCACGCGGACCAGGACGCCGTCCGACGATCGGTCAGCCGAGGCCACCAGCTTGACCCGGTAGCCCAGGTCGCGGGCCAGCTTGATGTCCAGCAGCTCGATGCCGTCGATGCCCTCGATCTCGGCCGCCGCATAGGTCGGCGCACAGCCGAAGGCCAGGGCCGCGAGGATGGAGATCTTGTGGGCCGCGTCGAAGCCGCCGACATCCATGGTGGGATCGGACTCGGCGTAGCCCAGACGCTGGGCCTCGGCCAGGACATCGGCGAAGGCGCGGCCGCCGGAGTCCATCTCGGTCAGGATGTAGTTGCAGGTGCCGTTGAGGATGCCGGCCACCGACTTGATGTCGTCGCCGACCATGGCCTCGCGCAGCATCTTCACCGCCGGCGTGCCGCCCATGACGGCGGCCTCGAACAGCAGCGGCACGCCCTTGGACTCGGCCAGCAGGGCCAGTTCCGCGCCGTGCTCGGCGATCAGGGCCTTGTTGGCGGTGACCACCGGCTTGCCGGCGTTGAGCGCGGCTTCCACCGCGGCCTTCGCCGGACCGTCCGAGCCGCCGATCAGTTCCACGAACAGGTCATTGTCCGGCGAGGCGGCCAGGGCCACCGGGTCATCGAACCACGGCAGGTTCGAGATGTCGAAAGGCCGGGGCCGCGAGCGCGAGCGCGCCGAGACTCCGGTGATCACCGCTTGCCCGCCGGCCGGGGCGAACCCCGGCCGGTCGGAGAGGAAGTTCAGCAGGCCGGCCCCGACGGTGCCCAGGCCAGCGACGCCGATGCGCCAGACGTCTTTGGTCATTGGGCCGCCAGGGTGTTGTGGGCCCGGCCGAGGATCTCTTCGGAATTGGCCAGGAACTTCTTCACGTTGCGCGCGGCCTGCCGGATGCGGTGTTCGTTCTCCACCAGGCCGATGCGGACATAACCCTCCCCGTACTCGCCGAAGGCCACGCCGGGAGCGACGGCGATGCCGGCCTCCTCGATCAGCAGCTTGGCGAACAGCATGGAGCCGGCGTCCTTGTACTGCTCGGGCAGCGGCGCCCAGGCGAACATCGAGGCGGGCGGCGCGGGGATGTCCCAGCCGGCGCGCTTCATGGAGGTTACCAGCGTATCACGACGGCTCTTGTATATGGCCCGGATCTCGTCGACGCAGTCCTGCGGCCCGTTCAGCGCCGCGGCCGCCGCCACCTGGATCGGGGTATAGGCCCCGTAGTCCAGATAGGATTTCACGCGGGCCAGAGCCGCGCACATCCGCTCATTGCCCACCACCATGCCCACGCGCCAGCCGGCCATGGCGTAGGTCTTGGACAGCGAGTTGACCTCGACGGCGATGTCCTTGGCCCCGTCCACCTGCAGGATGGAGGGCGGCGGGTTGTCGTCGAAGTAGATCTCGGAATAGGCGATGTCGGATAGCACCAGCAGGTCGTGCTTCTTCGCCAGCGCCACGGCCTCCTTGTAGAAGTCCAGGTCCACCCACTGGGCCGTCGGATTGGACGGATAGGACAGGATGAGCACGCTGGGGGCCGGGCTGGAGTGGCGCATGGCGGCGCTGACGCCCGACAGGTACTCCTCCGGCGACGGGGCCGGCACGTGGCGGATCACGCCACCGGCCATGATGAAGCCGTAGGCGTGGATCGGGTAGGCCGGGTTGGGGCAGAGAATCACATCGCCCGGGGCGGTGAGCGCCTGGGCCAGGTTGGCGAAGCCTTCCTTCGACCCCAGGGTGGCGATCACCTCGGTGTCGGGGTTCAGGGTCACGCCGAAGCGCTTCTTGTAGTAGCCGGCCATGGCGCGGCGCAGGCCGACAATGCCCTTTGAAGCGGAATAGCGCCCCGCCTTGGGGTCTCGAGCGGTCTCGATCAGCTTGTCGACGATGTGCTTGGGCGTCGGCATGTCGGGATTGCCCATGCCGAAGTCGATGATGTCCACGCCCTGGCCGCGCAGGCGGGCCTTGATGCGGTTCACTTCCTCGAAGACGTAGGGCGGAAGGCGTCGGATACGGTGGAATTCAGGGGTCATTTTGAGCTCGGGCCGCGGGCCTCGCGGCGGTAGGGAGCTGAGGTCGCGCGAGGCGGGTCCCGTTGCGGGGCTTCGCCAGGCAGGTTCAAGGTCGTCAGCCTCCGCGGGCCTATCTGGGCGGCGGAGGCGGTGTAGCTCGCGCCCGCTGGGCCTTGGCGAAGGCTTCGGTGGCCGCGGTGGTGGATTCGGGGCCGGTCGTTTCGGGGCCTGCCATATCGCGCGCACGGCCGGCGAAGGCCTCGGTGCCGGTCAGGGTCCAGGTGCCGGGCGCGGTCTCGCGGGCCAGGTCGACGCCCGCCATCTCGAGCTCGGCCGCCGCGCGGCCAAAGGCCGGCAGGGGGCGCACGTCGCTGGGAACCGAAGGAATGTCGGCGAAGATCGGATAGTCGCGGCTCGCCCGCGCCTTGGCGGCCACCTCGGCGGCGATCGGCGAGGCAGGGTCCACAGACGCGGTCACGAAGGGGTTGGAGATCGCGCATCCGCCGAGCATCGCGGCGGCGCAGGCGCAGACAAGCAGGCTCGTCCGCAAAGGTTCCAAGCGACTCATCACGAAAAGTCTAGGCGACGCGTTCATCTTGGCGCTGGTCTTATGCCATGATTGCTTCGGGCGAAAGAGCGCGAGCGCCAAGCCTGCAAGACAAACCTGGGAGAAGACGGTCATGAGCAAACAGCCGACCAAGACCAAGGCCGTGAAGGCCAAGGCGTCGGACAAGGCCAAGACCGGCTCCGGCAAGGCCAAGACCAAGGCCGTCAAGGCCGCCGAACCCAAGGCCAAGCCGTCCAAGCCTGCCCCCGAAGCGCCGCGCGTCGAGCCCCCCAGGCCCGAATCCCCCCGCGCCCAGCCTAGCCCTGCGGCCGCCGCGGCCTTCGGCGCCACCATCGACTTCCCGCAGGCCCAGCTCAGCCCCGAGCAGCGCGACATGATGGAGAAGCTGTCGGCGAACCTGGCCCGCGCGGCTCTCACCGCCCAGGGCGCCATCGCCGAAGCCGCCCTGCGTCAGGCCGAGCGCCCCGCCGCCCTGCAGCCCGACCCATTCCACGTGGCGCCTGCCCTCACCGACGTCATGGGCCGGCTGGCGTCACAGCCTGACCGCCTGGTCCGGGCTCAGGCCGACCTGTTCCAACGCTATCTGGAGCTCTGGCAATCGGCGGCGCGCCGGGCTTCGGGCGAGACCGTCGAACCTACCGTCGCGCCGGCCAAGGGCGACAAGCGGTTCATGGACCCGGAATGGAGCGACAACCCGGTCTTCGACGTGATCAAGCAGTCCTATCTGGTCACATCCAACTGGCTCAACGCCCTGGTGTCCGAGGTCGACGGCGTTGATCCCATGGCCAAGCGGCGGGTCGAGTTCTTCATGAAGATGCTCACCGACGCCTTCTCCCCCTCCAACTTCCTGGTCTCCAACCCGGCGGCCCTGCGCGAGGCCATGTCGACGCAAGGCCAGAGCCTGCTGCAGGGCATGGAGAACTTCGCCGCCGACCTCACCCGCGGCGGCGGGACCCTGGCCATCAGCCAGACCGACTACGACATGTTCAAGATCGGCGAGAACGTCGCCACCGCCCCGGGCAAGGTGGTCTTCCAGAACGAGGTGCTGCAGCTGCTGCAGTTCACCCCCACCACGGAGACCGTGTTCGACATCCCGCTGGTGATCTTCCCGCCCTGGATCAACAAGTTCTACATCCTGGACCTGCGCCCCGAAAACTCGATGATCCGCTGGCTCACCGACCAGGGGATCACCGTCTTCGTGGCCTCCTGGGTCAATCCCGACGTGGAGTTGGCCGCCAAGACCTTCGAAGACTACATGCAGCAGGGCATCTATGAGGGCACCGCGGCGGCCATGAAACAGGCCGGCGTCGATCAGGTGAACACGGTCGGCTACTGCATCGGCGGCACCCTGCTCTCCTCCACCCTGGCCCATATGGCCGCCAAGGGGGACAAGCGGATCGCCTCGGCCACCTTCTTCGCCGCCCAACAGGACTTCGCCGAGGCCGGCGACCTGCTGCTGTTCACCAACGAGGACTGGCTGGGGGATCTGGAGAAGCAGATGGACGCCGCTGGCGGCGTGCTGTCGGGCCAGGCCATGGCCGAGACCTTCAACTCCCTGCGGGCCAACGACCTGATCTGGTCGTTCTTCGTGAACAACTACCTGATGGGCAAGGAGCCCAAGCCCTTCGACCTGCTGTTCTGGAACTCCGACCAGACCCGCATGCCCAAGGCCCTTCACCTGTTCTACCTGCGCAAGTTCTACGGTGAGAACGCCTTGGCCAAGGGCGAGCTGGTAATGGACAACATCAAGCTCGACCTGTCGAAGGTGAAGACCCCGGTCTACGTGCAGTCGTCCAAGGAAGACCATATCGCCCCGGCGCGCTCGGTCTATCGCGGCGCCAAGCTGTTCGGCGGACCGGTGACATTCACCCTGGCGGGCTCGGGCCACATCGCCGGCGTGATCAACGCACCCGTCGCCAACAAGTACCAGCATTGGACTAACAGCGACCTGCCGGCTTCCGTCGAGCAATGGATGGAGGCCGCCAAGGAAACCCCTGGCTCCTGGTGGCCGCACTGGGCGGAGTGGCTGAAGGCGAAGTCAGGCGGGCAGGTCCCGGCCCGCGACCCCGCCAAGGGCCCCTTCAAGCCGCTGGAAGACGCGCCCGGCTCCTATGTGAAGGTGAAGTCCTAGGTGGCCAAGACCATCGCCGAGCTGCAGCGTGAGATGGCCCAGGCGATGGACCACGAGGAGTACGAACTGGCCGCGAAGCTGCGCGACCAGATCGCGGCCCTGACCCCCGGCTCGGCGATCAGGGTCCAACAGCCGGGCCAGATGGGCCTCGGCGCCGACACCCAGGCCGTGCGGCCGCCCGAAGGCTGGAAACCGCCTCCCAAGCCCGACCTGATGACCCGGAACACCAAGCCCCGAGGCGGGCGGAAGTAGCCGGTCAGTCAGGAACGTTTCGCCAGCCAGCGAGCAGGCTGAACCCATCCTTGTCGATCTCGATCCAGCAGCCCCCGCCGGCATGCTGGGGTTTTTCGGCGGCGCCAATGGCGACATCCTGCAGGTGGGCCATCAGCAGTTCGCCCACTCCGCCGTGGGCCACCACCACGATATCGCCCCGGGTCGGCTCGTCGCGGGCCAGGCGCTGCATGGCGTTGACGATGCGGTCCTGGGCATGGCGGGCGGTTTCCCAACCGCGCACGCTCTCATCGGGCTTGCCGAAGAACTCGGCGACGACCTCCCAGAACTCGGGCGGGGCGATGTAGCCGGTGGCTGAGCGGTCGTTCTCGCCAAGGTCCGGGTCGATCCGGTGTGGAACGCCGAGGCGACCGGCGATGATGGCGCCGCCATCCAGGGCCTTCTGCTCGTCGCTGGACCAGACCGCCGTGACGCTGCCGCCGGCCAGGGTGTCGGCGAACAGGCCCGCGCGGCGGCGGCCCACCTCCGTCAACGGCCAGTGGGGCACGGGGACGGCAGGGTCGATGACCACCTGCGGGTGGGTCAGGTAATATATGCGCGGCATGGCGACTCGTCGGAACGGGCCGCCAGCCTAGCCCGCCGTCAGCCCGGCACAAACTTCAGCGCGACGCCGTTGTTGCAATAGCGCAGGCCCGTGGGGCGTGGGCCGTCGTTGAAGACGTGGCCCTGGTGGCCCAGGCATTGGGCGCAGTTGTACTCGGTGCGCAGCATGCCGAGGGAATAGTCCGGCCTCTTGATCAGAGCGCCGCCGATGGAAGTGAAGAATGAGGGCCATCCGGTGCCGCTCTCGAACTTCGCCGTGCTCTTGAACAGCGGCCAGTTGCACCCCGCGCAGACGAACGTCCCCTTGCGGTGTTCCTTGAGCAAGGGGCTGGTCCCCGGCCGCTCGGTGCCCTCGTGACGCAGCACCCGGTAGCTGTCGGCCGGCAGACGGGCCTTCCACTGGGCGTCGGTGAGCTTCTTCCACTTGGGATCGGGCGCGGGCGCCGCCAAAGCGGAGCCGGCGGGCGCGAGCGCCAGGGCGACGGCGGAGGTGGTGAGGAAGCGGCGGCGGTCCAGGGTCTGGGTCATGTCAGGTCATACGTGGCGGCGCGTGCGAAGGTTTCACCCTGCCGACCTAGAGCCCCGCCGCCTCGTCGAGGCCCAGCATCAGGTTCATGTTCTGCACGCAGGCGCCCGAGGCGCCCTTGCCCAGGTTGTCCAGCAGGGCCACCAGCCGCGCGTGGCCCTCGGCCTCGTTGCCGAACACGAACAGCTTCATGCGGTTGCCGCCGTTCAGGCCCTCGGGATCCAGGGTCTTTATTCCCTGGGCCTCCTCAAGGCTGGCGACCTCGACGAACTGCTGGCCCTGGTAGCGTTCGGCCAGCACCGCCTGGATCGCCGCCAGGGTCGGCTTCTTCGGCAAGGACCAGAGGTGCAGCGGAATCTCCACGATCATGCCCTGATGGTAGCGGCCCACCGCCGGGGTGAAGATCGGCTTGTGGGTCAGTCCGCCACGTTCAGCGATCTCGGGGACGTGCTTGTGGGAAAGCCCCGTCGCGTAGATCCGATAGGCGACCGTGGTGTAGTCGGCAGCGCTCTTGTCCTCGAACTCGGCGATCATCTGCCGTCCGCCGCCGGAATAGCCGGACACCGCATTGATGGTCACCGGCTGCTCGGCCGGCAGCAGGCCGGCGTCCACGAGGGGCCGGATCAGGGCGATGGAGCCGGTCGAGTAGCAGCCGGGATTCGACACGCGCTTGGAGGCCGCGATGGCCTCCCGCTGGCCGATAATGGCCTCCGGGAAGCCATAGGCCCAGCCCGGCGCGACCCGATGGGCCGTCGAAGGGTCGACAATCTTGACCGCGGGATTGTGGATCAACCCGACCGCTTCCTTGGCCGCGTCGTCGGGCAGGCACAGAATCACCACGTCGGCGCCGTTCAACAGCTCGGCGCGGGCGGCCGGGTCCTTGCGCTTGGCAGGATCGATGGAGATCAGCTGCAGATCGCTGCGGCCCTCAAGCCGCTCGCGGATCTGCAGGCCCGTGGTGCCCGCCTCGCCGTCGATGAATACCGTGTGGGTCATGTCGCTGATCCAAGCAAAAACCAATTCCAGATAGCAGAAGGGGCGCCCCGGTTTCCCGAAGCGCCCCTTTGCAAAACGCGAGTGAACGCGCGCGGGTTTAGCGCTTCGAGAACTGGAAGCTGCGTCGCGCCTTCGCCTTGCCGTACTTCTTCCGCTCGACCACGCGGCTGTCGCGGGTGAGGAAGCCGTGCGGCTTCAGCACCGGGCGCAGGCCCGGCTCATAATAGGTCAGGGCCTTGGACAGGCCGTGACGGATCGCGCCGGCCTGGCCCGAGAGGCCCGAGCCCACGACCGAGACGACGACGTCGAACTGGCCTTCACGGTCGGTGACCTGGAAGGGCTGGGCGAGCATCATGCGCAGCACCGGACGGGCGAAATAGATTTCCTGGTCGCGGCCGTTGATGGTGATCTTGCCCTTGCCCGGCTTGATCCAGACCTTGGCGATCGCGTTCTTGCGCTTGCCGGTGGCATAGGCGCGGCCGAACTTGTCGATCTTCTGCACGGCCGGCTCGGCGGCCGGTTGCGAGGAGAGGCTTTGCAGGGCCTCGAAGCCTTGGGACTCGGACATGCTTAGGCGCTCCGCACGTTCTTGGCGTTCATCTCTTTGAACGCGATGGTCTCGGGGGTCTGCGCTTCGTGCGGGTGCTCAGGCGAATTGTAGAGCCGCAGATGGGTCAGTTGGGCGCGCGCCAGGGGGCTTTCCTTGGGCAGCATGCGCTCCACGGCCTTTTCCAGGACGCGTTCCGGGAACTTGCCGTCAAGCACCTGGCCGGCGCTGCGCTGCTTGATGCCGCCGGGGTGACCGGTGTGGCGGTAGTAGATCTTGTCGGTCAGCTTCTTGCCGGTGAACTTCACCTTGTGGGCGTTGATCACGACGACGTAGTCGCCGCAATCGACGTGCGGGGTGTAGTCGGGGCGGTGCTTGCCGCGAAGACGCATGGCGATGAACGAGGCGAGACGGCCGACGACGGCGTTCTCGGCATCGATCACGATCCACTTCTTCGTGACGTCGGCGGGCTTCAAAGAAGCCGTCGTCTTCATCATGGGAACGGGTCCGTAATTGGCGTGGGACCGGAAGATCCCGACGAAAGAGGCGCGCTGATACGTCGGCTGGACCGGCCTGTCAACAACTTCGCGAACGCGCGCGGCGGAAATCCTTATGCCATAAGGGTTTGGAGAGATGGGTACCTGAATACCGCTTCAAACGGCCGTCACGGGACTATGCTCGAAGCACGCTCGACGGCGCCGTGACGGCGCCAAGCCCCGGATGCCCCATGTTCACCTCCCGACGCCAGCTTATCCGCGCCACCGCGGCCACCCTCGCCTTCTCAGGCTTCTCGCGATTCGCCTCGGCCCAGGACGGCGCGGCGGACACCGCGACCTATAGAAGTGAGGTCGCCGGCTATGGGCCGCTGAAGCGTGATCCAGCCGGCGTCTTCGATCTGCCCGAAGGCTTTTCCTACACCGTGGTGTCCAGGGCCGGGGACCCGATGAGCGACGGACTGGTCACGCCGTCCAAGATGGACGGCATGGGCTGCTTCGCCCTCGACAACGACCGGGTGGCTCTGGTGCGCAACCATGAGATCAAGCCCAGCGACCTGGAGATCACCGCCTTCGGCCCGGGCCGCGCCCTGGCCTCCAAGGTAAAGCCCGACCGGGTCTATGACCGGACCGACGATGGCCTGCCCATGGGCGGCGGCGCGACCACCCTGGTCTACGACCTGCGCAAGCGCGCCCTGGAGCGGTCGCACCTCAGCCTGGCCGGGACCTCCACCAACTGCGCCGGCGGAATCACGCCCTGGGGCTCCTGGCTGTCCTGCGAGGAGACGACCCAGAACGCGGGCAAGGACCATGGCTGGGTCTTCGAGGTGCCGTCGCGCAGCAGGGGCCTGGTCGAACCCGCCCCGATCAAGGCCATGGGCCGCTTCCGCCACGAGGCGACGGCCATCGATCCGCGCACCGGCGTGGTCTACCTGACCGAGGACATGGGGGACGGCTTTGGCCTCTTCTACCGCTACCTGCCCAACGACCGGACCAAGCTGCTGGCCGGCGGCAAACTCCAGGCCCTTTGCCTGCCCGAGGGCGTCGACGCCGACCCCCGTAACTGGGAGGCCGCCTACTGGAAGCAGGGCGACTCCCGCCCTGTGCGCTGGGTCGACCTGGACGGGGTCGACAATCCCCACGAGGACCTGCGTTACCGCGGCCACACCAAGGGCGCGGCCTGGTTCGCCCGGGGCGAGGGCATCTATTACGGCCAGGGAGAGATCTACTTCACCTGCACGAGCGGCGGGCCGGCGCGGGGCGGCCAGATCATGCGCTACGTCCCCAGCCCCCTGGAGGGCCAGGCCGGCGAAGCCGCCCAGCCCGGCCAGTTGCAGCTCTTCATCGAACCCACCGACACAAGCGTGATGCAGATGGCTGACAACATCGCCGTCTCGCCCTGGGGCCATCTGTTCGTCTGCGAAGACAGGATCAAAGGCGTCAACTTCCTGCGCGCCGTCACGCCTCAGGGCAAGATCTACACCCTGGGCCGCAACGCCGCGGCCATTGGCGAGGGCGCCGCAACCAACGCCGAGCTGGCCGGGGTCTGCTTCTCTCCGGACGGCACCACGATGTTCGTAAACATCTACTGGCCGGGCCTGACCCTCGCCATCACCGGCCCCTGGTCCAGCTTCCGAAGCTAGGGCCTGCGGACCCGCCAGGCGAAGGCGGTGGCGATGGCCAGCAGCAGGGCCGCGGTGACCTGGTGCAGCAGGGCCAGCCAGAGCGGCGTGCCGGCCATCAGGGTGGCGATCCCCAACGCGGCCTGGACCAGGACCGCGCCACCCAGCGCCAGGGCCAGGACCTTGGCGCCCGCCGGCAGGAAGTTCGAGCGCTGCGCAGCGACCGCCGCCACCAGGGCCAGGATCACCAGCAGGTAGGCCAGCAACCGGTGATGCAGCTGCACCGCCGCCTGACTGTGGGCCACGGTCGCCCATAGGGTGGCGCCCGCGTAGTCCGTCGGGAACAGGGCGCCGTTCATCAGCGGCCAGTCATTGTAGACGAAGCCCGCATCGGTGCCGGCCACCAGGGCGCCCAGCAGGATCTGCACGAAGATGAGCCCGGCCAGCCCCAAGGCGTGCCGGTTCCAGGCGCTGGGGACGGTCTGCCGGGGGGCGCCTGTCCAGGCGTCGAGCGCCGTCCAGATCAGGCCCGCCAACAGCGCGAAGGCCAGGCCCAGATGAACCGTCAGCCGCTCGGGCGCGACCGACACCAGTTGAGACTGCGAAAGGCCGCTTGAGACCATCCACCACCCGATGGCGCCCTGCAGGCCTCCAAGGGCGAACAGGACCAGGCAGCGCCAGATGAGCCGCTTGGGAAGCTGGCGACGGATCAGGAAATAGGCGAAGGGGATGGCGAAGGCCGCGCCCACCAGTCGGCCCAGGAGCCGGTGGCCCCACTCCCACCAATAGATGGCTTTGAAGGCCTCCAGGCTCATGCCCTTGTTCAGCTGCTGGTACTGCGGGATTTCGCGGTAGCGGGCGAACTCTTCGTTCCAGTCGCCGGCCGACATCGGCGGCAGGGCGCCCGTGACCGGTTTCCATTCGGTGATGGAAAGGCCGGAGTCAGTGAGCCGCGTGGCGCCCCCCACCACCACCATGACCAGGACCAGCAGGGCGACGGCGAAGAGCCAGAGGGCGACCGGCCGCGACCGGTCCGAGCGAAGGAAAGACGTCATGAGGGTGACTGAGAACCTTTCGGGGCGTTCCTGGGCGACCCGCTACCTGAGAAGCTCTCTGGCGTCCACGCTTGCACGCGACTTGCACGCACCTTGTGAACCGGGGATGGTCCGGCACAGCCAGACAGGGGCGTTGAGGCGGATTTATGGACGGCGTCGGCCTCTATGCTGAGATCCTGATCGGGATGCTGGCCGGGTGGTTCGCCGCCCTGGCGCTGGGCCGCCGCCACAGCCTGTTCACCTACATGGCCGTGGGCCTGGTCGGGGCCGTCCTGGGGCACGCCATCGCCGGGGGGCTGGACATCCATCTCGTGGGGGTCTGGGGCAGCCTGATCGCCGCCACCGTCGGCTCGATCCTGTTCCTGGCGCCCTTCGCCATCTTCCGCCGGCGCTAAGCGCAATCCGGGCGAAGTTGGATCGGAGTGGAACGCGCTCCAGCTCGGCCCTATACCGGCGCCATGAGCGCACGCGTCCGGAAGTTTGTTGGCGGTATCGGCATCCTGATTTTCCTCGCCGCCTATATCTGGGCGGTGACGGCCATCGCCGAACACCTCCCCGATCAGGTCTTCATCCAGACGCTGTTTTACGCCGTGGCCGGCATCGGCTGGGGCGTGCCCATCCTGCCGCTGCTGTCCTGGATGAACCGGGGGAAGTAGCCCCAAACGAAAAGGGCGCCCTCTTGCGAGAGCGCCCCTTCGGCCTTCCGATGGTCGGAGCGACAGGATTCGAACCTGCGACCCCTTGACCCCCAGTCAAGTGCGCTACCAGGCTGCGCCACGCTCCGACATCGGCAAGGCGGCCCTTCTAACCTCTTGCGGCCTCTGGGCAAGCTGAATTTCGGGAGCGGGCGAACATAGGAGCCGGCCGTGGCGCAGCATGTCGAACCCGTAGAACTGACGGTCACCGTCGCGGCCCTTCCCGACCGGGCCTTCGACCTGTTCCAAGCGCGCTTCGGAGACTGGTGGCCGAGCGACTACACCTTCAATGGCGCGGACGGCGGGGCGCCGGCCTTCATTGGGATCGGCGGGGCCGAGGGTGAACTTTGCACCGAGCTCGGCCCTCATGGGTTTCGCGTCGACTGGGGCCGCACCCTCACCTTCCATGCGGGCGCGCATCTGGTCTTTCTCTGGCAGATCGCGCCTGACTCCACCCCCCAGCCCAATCCGGACCTCGCCAGCATCGTTGAGGTGCGGTTCGCACCGGCGGGCGCCGCCACAGCCGTCACCCTCACGCACCGCGCATTCGAACGGCATGGCGAGGGTGCGGAGGACTATCGGGCAGAGATGGTGAGCGAGTACGGCTGGCCGCTGCTGCTGGAGCGGTATCGCGCGTTCGTCGCGGCCAATCCCTAGCGCTTCAGCAGTGCGTCGAGACGCCGCTTGGCCGCCTGGAGGTCGTCGAGCGCAAAGACCAGGCGTTCGCGGTCTTCGGCGCCCAGGCGGGCGCTGGAGAGGCCCAGGACGGGCCCGTCGTCTCGCGCAGGCGCGGCGGGCGCTGGCGGCGGCGCGCCCTCCCCGTTGGCGGCCGACAGCAGGCGCTTGAGGCCCTGTTCCTTGTGCAGGCGCTGGACACCCTTGATGGTGTAGCCATCCTCGTGCAGCAGGGTCTTGACCCCCCGCAGCATCGAGATGTCCTGCGGGCGGTAGAACCTGCGCCCGCCCGCCCGCTTCATGGGGCGGATGAAGGAGAACTTTGTCTCCCAGAACCTGAGCACGTGCTGGGGCACGCCCAGCTCGTCGGCCGCTTCCGAAATGGTGCGAAAGGCGTCCGGGCCCTTGGCCACGGGGGGCCTCTCGCTACTTTCCGAGGGCGCGGTCTACTCGCGCCTTCATGACCTGCGAAGCACGGAAACCAATCACGCGCCGAGGTTCGATCGCGGCGGGTTCGCCGGTCTTGGGGTTGCGGCCCATGCGGGCCCGCTTGGCGCGCACCTGAAATACGCCAAAGCCGGAAAGCTTGACCTGTTCGCCGCGCTCCAGAGCCTGGGCGGCCAGTTCGAGCGTACGCTCGACAAGTTCGGAACAATCCTGGCGGGTCAGGCCCACCTCCTCGTGAACCGCCTCGCACAGGTCGGCCCGCGTTACTGTCGCGCCCTTCATCCTCGCCCCTGCCCCTACTGAACCACTGCGACGGGCCGCAATCGCGGGAACGTCGGATAACCGTCATGGCCTGATTGTCGCATCAGGTCAAAGACTTCAAGGCGTAACCGGGCACGGACCCGAAGCTTTCGCCTAGAGACGTACGACGCAGGCGCCCCAGGTCAGGCCGCCGCCCATGGCCTCCATCAGCAGCAACTGGCCGGGCTTGATGCGTCCGTCGCAAATGCCTTCATAAAGCGCCAGCGGGATCGAGGCCGCCGAGGTGTTGGCATGCTTGGCCACCGTGGAGATGACCTTTTTCTCGTCGATCCCCAGCCGCTTGGCGACACCTTCCAGGATGCGTTGGTTGGCCTGGTGGGGAATGAACCAGTCGACATCGGCCACATTGACGCCGGCGTCCGCGGCGGCGGCCACCACAGCCTCGGAGATGTTCACCACGGCGTGGCGGAACACCTGGTTGCCCTGCATGCGCAGGTGGCCGATCTGGCCGTTGGTGGAAACCCCGCCGTCCACGTAGAGCAGGTCCTGTTTCGTCCCATCGGCGCGGAGCGCAAAGCCCAGCAGGCCGCGGTCGGCGGTGGTCCCGTCGCCCTCGCCCGGCTCCAGCACCACGGCGCCGGCCCCGTCGCCGAACAGCACGCAGGTGCCACGGTCGGTCCAGTCCATCAGCCGGGTCATGGTCTCGGCCCCGATCACCAGGGCGCACTTGGACCGGTTGCGGGCCACGAACCCGTCGGCGGTGGACAGGGCGTAGACGAAGCCCGAGCAGACCGCCTGGACATCGAAGGCGATGCCGATGGGGCAGCCCAGCTTGCGCTGCACGATCGTCGCCACGGCGGGGAAGGTCAGGTCCGGCGTGGTGGTGCCGACGATGATCAGGTCGACGTCGGCGGGGGTCTTGCCCGCCGCGGCCAGGGCCTTCTTCGCGGCTTCCACCGCCAGATCGGACACGGGTTGGTCCGGCGCGGCGCGATGGCGCTGGCGGATGCCCGTGCGTTCGATGATCCACTCATCACTGGTGTCGACCGTCTTGGAGAGGTCGGCATTGGTGACGATCTCGTCGGGCAGATAACCCCCGACCCCGGTCACGACGCTACGCAGGACTTTAGTCAACGGTTGCAGCTCCATCGGCGGCCGGAGCGCTCGACTCGGCCACAGCGGCGGTGAGCCGCGTCATATTCTTTTCGACCTCGCTGGCGAAGTCGCTTTGCGAAAGGCTGGCAGCCATGCGGATGGCGTCGGCGAAGTCCTGGGCCTTGGCGCCCCCGTGCGACTTCACCACCACACCGTTGAGGCCAAGAAGTGGCGCCGCGCGGGGCGGGTTCAATTTCTGGCCGAACCTGCGCAGGCCGGACCGGGCCAGCAAGGCCCCCGCGGTGGTGATCAGCGAACTGGTGAGGGCGGCGCGGAGCTCGGCTTCCACATAGCGCCCGGTGCCCTCAGCGGCCTTCAGCATGATGTTGCCGGTGAAGCCGTCGGTGACTGCGACGTCGACCGTGTTCTTCGACAGATCGTCGCCCTCGATGAACCCGCGATAGTCCAGGTCGAACTTGCCGGAACGCAGGATGGCATGCGCCTGGCGAACCTCCTCGTGGCCCTTCACGTCCTCGGATCCGACGTTGATCAGCCCGACCGTCGGCTTGGCGACGCCGTGGAAGGCGCGATGGAAGGCCTCGCCCATGATGGCGAACTCCACCAGGCGTTCGGCGTCGCAGTCAATATTGGCGCCCACGTCGAGCACCGTGGTCAGGCCCTTGCCGCCGGGCCAGCTGGCCACCAGGCAGGGCCGGTCGACATCCACGCTCATCCGCAGGATCAGCTTGGAGATGGCCATCAGGCCGCCGGTGTTGCCGGAAGAGACAGCGGCGACCGCCTCACCCGTCTTCACCGCCTCGACGGCGTTCCACATCGAACTGCCCTTGCCTCGCCGCAGGGCGGTGGCGGGCTTCTCGTCAGAGGCGATGACCTTGTCGGTATGGCGGACCTCGACCAGGGCCTTCAGCGCTGGGTGACGGGCGAGCTCTGACGCCAGCGCCGTCTCGTCGCCGTGCGCCAGGAACCTCGTGCCGGCCGGCATGGCCTTGGCGGCGAGCGCGAGAGCGGGGACGGTCACGGAAGGTCCGTGGTCGCCGCCCATCGCATCGATTGAAATGACCAGGGATCGGGTCAAGAGATTGCGTTCAGCCCCCTATTGCGACCGCGCCCGGACGATACAGCCCAGGCATGGCGATGCAAACTGCGCGAGGACCGCGCGATCATTCGCCCTCCCCCTTGAGCTTCTTCAGGGCGGCGAAGGGCGACAGGTCGGTGGTGTCCGGGGCGTATTCAAACACCGCCCCGGGCTTACGGGGAAAGGGATCGATCTCCAGCGCCAGCTGTTCGATCAGATAGGCTGAGAGGTCGATCTCCTCATCGGCCAGCACATCCGGCGGATCGGGTTCGTCGGGGTCGAATTCCAGTTCAACCGTGGCGGCTTCCGACTCAGGGGGGGCATGCGGGCTGCCGGCCGGGACCACCCGGAACTCGATGTCGGCGGTGAGCGGCTGTTCGAAGGCGTCCAGGCTGACACCGCAGATCTGCTCCACCACGGCGTCAAGCTGGCCCAGAATCTCGGCGCCATCCAGCCAGGCATGGACGGTGATGTCGGCGGTGAGGGCCGACAGGCTCTCCAGGCCGATCTCCTTGGCGATCAGGGCGCGGGTCTCGGCGTCGGGCTCCAGGCGGACCTTCACCGGGCCCTTGGATAGTTCCTGAAGGCGAATCGTCTGGCTCCAGGCGCGTTTCATGCGGGGTTCCAGTCGACGTTCCCGGCCAACATCGCGTCCAGGGGCTGATCGGCGAGGCGCGCGCGCTGGGCCAGCACATAGGCGGCCAGCTTCGGAGCGGCGGGAGATTCGGCCTCGGCATAGACGGTGCGGACCAGCAGTGCCTCCAGGGCCGCCGTGTCGGGCAGCGATTCGAAGGCGGCCTCATACGACTTCACCCGCCCGTAGAAGGCTTCGCCCAGCTTGCGCATCTTCTTGCCTACCGAGAGGTCGCCCACCCCCATCTCGCGCAAGGCGTCGTCGAGCGAGGAAACATAGGTGTCGAACAGGGCCTGGGCCGTGTCGCTGGCCTGCGCGCCCTGCCGCTTCAGGCGGTCCAGCACCAGGAAGACATGCAGGCTGTAGATCTCGAAGCGTCCCTCGACGGTGTCGGGGGCGGCATAGACCTCGTAAAGCGCCGGCGTCCGCGACTGATCGACCACGCAGGCGTACAGCGCGCGCCCGGCGGTTCGGGCGGGCTTGGGGCGGAACAGACGGTCCAGAAGCATCTTGGCCTCGATTTCGCCCGAAGGGGCCTTTAAGGGCGGCATTGCAGTAAGGGGCCGCGAGCGATAGGTCAAAGCCCAGGAAAATTGAACGGGTCTGATCCGCACATGTTTCGCAGTGTCGCCTTCGCCGCAATCGCCGCCGGTCTCATGGCCACGGCCGCCTGTGCGCCGATCACCACCTATTCGGGGTTCCAGGCCATCGACGCCAATCCCAAGGACGTGAAGGTGGGGACCGACACCAAGTCCGTCGTCCGCGGCCGGCTGGGCTCCCCCTCGGCGACCTCCACCTTCGACCCGAACGTCTGGTTCTATATCGACCAGGTCAAGGAGACCGTGGCGTTCCGCATGCCCAAGACCACGCGGCGGGACGTGACCGCCATCGCCTTCAACAAGGATAGCGAAGTGGTGGAGAGCGTCAGCCAGTACAGCCTGAAGGACGGCAAGGTCATCGCCTTCAACGACCGCGAAACCCCCACGCGGGGCCGCGAGCTGACCATCTTGGAGCAGCTGATCGGCACCGTCGGACGCGGCACCATGCTGCCCAACGACGACGAGGGCGTCCCCGGCAGCCGCCCTGGCGACCGCCGCTAAACCTACCCCCTTCACCAAATGAAAAACGCCCCGGAGATCGCTCTCCGGGGCGTCTTCATATGCGTGTCAGTCGATTATTGCTGCGCGAGGACCGCCAGCAGCAGCAAGGCCACGATGTTGGTGATCTTGATCATCGGGTTCACCGCGGGACCTGAGGTGTCCTTGTAGGGGTCGCCGACGGTGTCGCCGGTCACGGCGGCCTTGTGAGCCTCCGAACCCTTGCCGTGCAGGACGCCGTCAGAGTCGGTGAAGCCTTCCTCGATCACCTTCTTGGCGTTGTCCCACGCGCCGCCGCCCGAGGTCATCGAGATGGCGACGAACAGGCCGGTGACGATCACGCCCATCAGCATCGCGCCGACGCAGGCGAAGGCGTCGACCTTTCCGGCGATCGCATTGATCACGAAGAACAGCACGATCGGCGAGGCCACCGGCAGCAGCGACGGCACGATCATCTCGCGAATCGCCGCCTTGGTGAGGATGTCGACGGCGCGGCCGTATTCCGGCTTCACCTCACCGGTCATGATCCCCGGGTTCTCGCGGAACTGACGACGGACCTCGACCACGACCGACTGGGCGGCGCGGCCCACGGCGGTCATCGACATGCCGCCGAACAGGAAGGGCAACAGGCCCCCGAACAGCAGGCCGACCACGACGTAGGGGTTGGACAGATCGAAGGCCACCGCCCCCAGGCCGTCGAAGAACGAGCCCGGCGTCGCATTGGCCGCGAAGTACTTCAGGTCTTCCGTATAGGCCGCGAACAGCACCAGGGCGCCGAGACCGGCCGAGCCGATCGCATAGCCCTTGGTGACCGCCTTGGTGGTGTTGCCGACGGCGTCGAGGGCGTCGGTGGTGACGCGCACTTCCGGAGGAAGACCGGCCATTTCGGCGATGCCGCCGGCGTTGTCGGTGACCGGACCAAAGGCGTCCAGGGCGACAACGAAGCCCGCCAGGGACAGCATGGCGGTCGTGGCGATGGCGATGCCGAACAGGCCCGCCAGGTTATAGGTGACGATGATGCCCACGATGATCACCAGGGCGGGGGCCGCGGTGGCCTCCAGGCTCATGGCCAGACCCTGGATGACGTTGGTCCCGTGGCCGGAGACCGAAGCCTGAGCCACCGACTTCACGGGGCGGAAGTTGGTGCCAGTGTAGTACTCGGTGATCATCACGATGAGCGCGGTGATCACCAGGCCCGCCATGGAGCAGTAGAACAGCGACATCGAGTCGAAGGTCTTCTCCAGCGGGGTGCCGGCGTTGACGGTCAGGGGTTCGGTGACCAGGGCGGGGATTAGGAACCAGAGCGCGATGGCCGAGAGCACGCCGGTGACGATGAGGCCCTGGTAGAGGGCGCCCATGATCGAGCCGGACTTGCCCAGACGGACGGCGAAGGTGCCGATGATCGAGGTGATGATGCAAACGCCGCAGATGGCCAGCGGCAACAGCATGATGCTGGGCAGCAGGGCCGAGCCGCCGAAGAAGATGGCGGCCAGGACCATGGTGGCGACCGTGGTCACCGCATAGGTCTCGAACAGGTCGGCGGCCATACCGGCGCAGTCGCCGACATTGTCGCCCACGTTGTCAGCGATGGTGGCGGCGTTGCGGGGGTCATCTTCCGGAATGCCGGCTTCAACCTTGCCCACCATGTCGCCGCCGACGTCGGCGCCCTTGGTGAAGATCCCGCCGCCCAGGCGGGCGAAGATGGAGATCAGCGAGGCGCCGAAGCCCAGCGACACCAGGCCGTCGATCACGTGCCGATCGGCCGGGGCCAGGCCCTGGACCTGGGTCAGGTAGCCATAGTATCCGGCGACGCCGATCAGGGCGAAGCCCGCGACCAGCAGGCCGGTGATGGCGCCTGAGGTGAAGGCGAGCTTCAGGCCCTTGGCCAGGCTCTCGGAAGCGGCCTGGGCCGTGCGGACGTTGGCGCGAACCGAGATCAGCATGCCGGCGAAGCCGGCGGCGCCCGAAAGCACCGCGCCGATCAGGAACCCGGCCGCCGAATAGCCGCCGATCAGGAAGTACAGGGCGATCAGGACGACGACGCCCACGATCGCGATGGCGGTGTACTGGCGCTTCAGATAGGCCTGCGCGCCCTCCTGAATGGCGGCGGCGATCTCCTGCATCTTCGCGTTCCCGGGCGATTCCCGGAGCAGCGCGGCCGTCTGGACGATGCCGTAAAGCACCGCCAGGACGCCGGCGGCGATCACCAGCTCAAGCGTAAAACTCATTATCTGAAAGCCCCTTTTGCAATTGTGCGGAGGGGGGACGACGCCAGCCTTAGGCGCGCGCGTCGGTATGTTCCCGGCCCCATGGTGTTTCCCCAGTGGAGCGCCTTTGGCGACGCCCCTTTTATTTGAGAGCGTGAAGGTGCCAAAACTGGCGCCCGTAAGCAACGCCTGTTGGCTATTCGGTCCCTAGGGCCGCATTCGCCGCGCCGAAGTCACCTCAGAGTGGGCAGGCCGGTGCGCTTCTTGGGCGATTGGGAGAGGACGGCGACGCCCTTGACCTCCTTGGCCCCGCCGATGGCGATGGCTTCGCGCAGCAGGACGGCCTTCACCTTGGCCTCGTCGATCTTGGTGTAGTCGGTGGCCAGGGTGAAGAACGGCGAGCGGTGCGCGGCCCGCACCAGCGCGTCGCGGAAATATGGCTCCTTGGTTCGCAGCTTGCTGGTATTGGCCATGGCGGAGAGCTGGATGCGCACGGAAGCGAAGACGTAGTTGACCAGCAGGCCGCGCACGATGATGGGCAGCGCCACGGGCGCCAGGTCCACGTACTGGCCGTCCGTCGCCGCCGCCGCGGGCTTCTTCGGCGCCGAAGCTCGCGCCGGTGCGGCGATGAGCGCGAGAGGCGCAAGGGCGATGAGGGCGCGACGGTCCATCCCGTCACCCTGACAGGATATGGTTTCCGGAAGCTTGCGGGGCGTGACAGCTGACGTGAAGACATGGTCTGGCGGCCGATATGCGCCAGGTCAGGCGTGGGTCCAGCCGCCCACGCCGGGGGCGATGACCTCATCGCCCACCCGGACCTCTATCCCCTCGCCCTCCACCATCTCTCCGATGACGGTCAGGCCGCTCAGGTCCGGATGGTCGGCTGGCGCGGCGCAGACGATCTCATAGTCATCGCCCCCCGTGGCCAGCCGCAGCAGGGCGGCGGCCTGATCGTCCTGCGTGGAAAGCCAGGCGCGGGCGGGCTTGGAGAGGGGCATTCGCTCCAGGTCGAGCCTCAGACCCAGGCCGCTGGCCTGGGCGATGTGGCCGGCGTCGGCCACCAGCCCGTCGGAGACATCGGCGGCGGCGCTGGCGTGCGCGCGGAGTGGTCCTCGCAGGTCCAGGCGCGGATTGGGCAGGCGGTGCGCCTCCGCCAGCCAGCGGCGATCCAGTTCACCCCATCCTGGGCCCCAGTCCAGCCAGCCGTCGCCGATCGGTCCGCTCACCATCAGCAGGTCGCCGGCCTTGGCGCCGCCCCGACGGATCATGGTCCCGCTCGGAACCCAGCCCAGCAGAGTCATGGAGACCACCAGGGGTCCAGGTGTGGAGACCGTGTCGCCTCCCAGCAGGATGACGTCATAGGCCAGGCCGTCCTCATCCAGCCCCCGGGCGAACGCCTGGCGCTGGTCCCAGCCAAAACCGGGCGGCCAGGCGGTCATCAGGAAATAGCCGTAGGGTTCGGCGCCCTTGGCCGCCAGGTCGGAAAGATTAGAGCGGAGAAGTTTGCGCGCCACGATGTCGGGCGGGTCATCGGGCCGGAAATGCACCCCGGCCACCAGAGCGTCCTTGGTCACCACCAGGTCGAAGTCCGGCCGCGAGGGAATCGCCGCAGCGTCGTCCAGCAGATCGAGGGCCTCGGCCGCGCCGCGGGTCAGCGGCCGGAACAGCCGGGCGATCTGTTCGAATTCATCCGGCGCGGACATCCTGGGCCACCTTGTCCAGGGCGCCGTTGACGAACCCGGGCTCCGGTCCTTCGAAGAACGACTTGGCCAACTCGACATACTCGTCGATCACCACCTCGACCGGCACATCGTCGCGGTGGGACAACTCATAGGCGCCCGAGCGTAGAATGGCGCGCACGGTGGCGTCCAACCGGTCCAGCTTCCAGCCGGTGGCCAGGCGCTTGACCACGGCGGCGTCGATCTCACGCTGGCTCTGCACCACGCCGCGCACCAGTTCGGCGAAGAACAGCTCGTCGGCGGCGGCCAGGGGGTCACCCTCCCCGTCACCCTCGATGCCGCGATCAAAGCGGTGGTCGGTGAATTCCCGGATCACCGCCTCGACGCCGACGCCGGAGACTTCCATCTGGTACAGGGCCTGGACGGCGGCGAGGCGCGCGACCGAGCGGGCCTGCTTGGGCTTGCTCATCGGACGCCCATGAGCTGGCTCTTCAGCGAGATCATGGTCAGGGCCGCGCGGGCCGCGCCGCCGCCCTTGTCGCCCTCGCTGGCCTTGGCGCGGGCCCAGGCCTGGTCCTCGTCCTCGACCGTCAGAATGCCGTTGCCGATGGCCAGGCGCTTGCCGACCGTCAGGTCCATGATGCCGCGGGCCGACTCGTTGGAGACGATCTCGAAATGATAGGTCTCGCCGCGGATCACCGTGCCCAGCGCCACATAGCCGTCATAGCGCACGCCGGTGGCGCCGCCTTCCTCGGCAAGCGCGATGGCGCCGGGGATCTCCAGGGCGCCGGGCACCGTCACCACGTCATACTCCGCGCCCTGCGAGGTGATGGCGTCCGCCGCCCCCTGCAGCAAGGCGTCGGCCAGGTCGGAATAGAAGCGCGCCTCGACGACGAGGATGCGGATTTTGTCTTCGAGCATGGGTTCTTTCCGGACGGCCACCTACTTGGCCGCCCCCTTTAGGCTGTTTCGCGCCAGCGGGCGAGATACCGGGCCAGCATGTCGATCTCGAGATTGACGCGGGAGCCGACGTTCAGGGTCCCCAGGGTGGTCACGTCCCACGTGTGGGGGATCAGGTTCACCCCGAACACGTCGTCCTCGACCTCGTTCACGGTCAGCGACACACCCTCGATGGTGATGGAGCCCTTGGGGGCGATGAAGCGATGCAGGGGCCTGGGAACCCGGACCTGAACCCGGTGCGATCCGCCCTCGCTCTCGATGGAGATCACCTCGCCGACGCCGTCGACATGGCCCGAGACGATGTGGCCGCCCAGTTCGTCGCCCACCCGGGCGGCGCGCTCCAGGTTGACCGGACGGCCCTCCTCCCAGTCCGAGAGAGTGGTGAGGGCCAGGGTCTCGCCGGAAACCTCCACGGCGAACCAGCCGTCGGCCTTCTCCACCACGGTCAGGCAGCAGCCGGCATGGCTGATCGAGGCGCCGATATCGACGGTCGAGAGATCAAACTTCGTCTCGATCTCGAACCTGCGGTCGCGGTTGGTGTCGCGGACGGCGCGGACGCGGCCCACATCGGTGACGATGCCGGTGAACATTCAGATCCTCTCGTAGCGTTCCCACACATCGGGACCCAGCAGCTGAAGATCAACCCGCTTAAGCCTGGGCGCATCGGAAAGCGCCTGGATGGCCAGGGCGCCGATTCCCGGCCGCCCCTCTCCGCCGATGATGATGGGCGCCCGGAACCACTCCAATCGGTCCACCAGGCCGCAGCGCAGGAAGCTGGCCGCCACCTGTCCACCGCCTTCGACGAACAGACGATCCAGACCCTCGGCGGCCAGGGCCCGGACCACATCGTGCAGTTCGGGCCGCTCGTCGCCAACCGCATGGACCTGCAGAACCCGGACGCCGGCGTCGATCAGGCGAGCTTCCGGGGGTGTGGTGGAAATCAGATAGGTGGGGATATCGCGGGCCGTGGTGATCAGCTTGCAGCCGTCCGCCAGGCGTTGGCGGCTGTCCAGCACCACCCGGGCCGGCTGCGGACCGTTGAAATCGGCCAGCCGCACGGTGAGCTCGGGGTCATCGGCCCGGGCGGTCTCGACGCCGACGACGACCGCGTCATGCTCGGCGCGCAGGCGGTGGACCTGTTGGCGCGCCTCATTCCCGGTGATCCAGCGGCTCTCCCCGGTTCCGGTGGCGATGCGACCGTCGAGGGAGGTGGCGAGCTTGAGGCTAACGCTCATCCTCTGGACCTTCGCTCAGGCCTTCTTCCCCGAGGAAGGTGGCGAACTCGCCGGCCTCACGGAAGTCGCGATAGACCGAGGCGTAGCGGACATAGGCCACGTCATCGAGCACCTTGAGCTGCTTCATCACCATCTCGCCCACGGCCGACGACGGCAGCTCGGTCTCGCCCATGCTCTCAAGCTGGCGCACGATGGTGGAGATCATCTTTTCGATGCGGTCTGGTTCAATGGGCCGCTTGCGGGTGGCGATCGCAATCGAGCGCGCAAGTTTGTCGCGTTCAAATGGCGTACGCCGCCCCGACCGCTTCAGGATGGTCAGTTCCCGCAGCTGCACCCGCTCAAAGGTGGTGAAGCGGCCGCCGCACTCGGGACACAGCCGCCGCCTGCGGATCGCCGCGCCGTCTTCCGACGGGCGGCTGTCCTTCACCTGGCTCTCAAGATGACCGCAGAACGGGCAGCGCATGATCTAGCCCTTCCGGCCAATCGAACCCCTATTAGAGGGATTAGCTGTAGATCGGGAAGCGTTTCGTCAAGGTCAGGACCTCGGCCTTCACCTTGGCTTCCACGGCGGAATTGTCGCCGCCGGCCGCGACGCCGTCCAGAACCTCACCGATCCAGGTCCCGACCTGACGGAATTCCGCCGGACCGAAGCCGCGAGTCGTGCCTGCCGGCGTGCCGACGCGCAGGCCCGAGGTCTGCATGGGAGGAAGCGGGTCGAAGGGGATGCCGTTCTTGTTCGTGGTGATCCCGGCCCGCTCCAGGGCGATCTCGGCGTCGGCGCCGGAGACGTTCTTGGGCGTCAGGTCCACCAGCATCAGGTGGCTATCGGTGCCCCCCGACACGATCTTGAAGCCCGCCGATTGCAGGCTGTCGGCGAGGGCGCGGGCGTTTTCGATCACCTGGCGGGCGTACTGCTTGAACTCCGGACGCAGGGCCTCGCCGAAAGCCACGGCCTTGCCGGCGATCACGTGCATGAGCGGACCGCCCTGCAGGCCGGGGAAGACCGCGCTGTCGATCTTCTTGGCCCACTTTTTGGAGTTGGTCATGATCATGCCGCCGCGGGGACCGCGCAGGGTCTTGTGCGTCGTCGTAGTCACGATGTGGGCGTGCGGGAACGGGTTGGGGTAGGCGCCGCCCGCCACCAGGCCCGCATAGTGGGCGATGTCCACCATCAGCAGGGCCTCGACGCTGTCGGCGATCTCGCGGAACCTGGCGAAGTCGATGGCCCGCGAATAGGCCGAGCCGCCGGCGATGATCACCTTGGGCTTTTCGGCCAGGGCCACTTCAGCGGCTTGATCGTAGTCGATCATGTGGTCCTGCTGGCGCACGCCGTAGGCCACGGGCCGGAACCACTTGCCCGACTGGTTGACGCTCTTGCCGTGAGTCAGGTGGCCGCCGGCCGCCAGGTCCATGCCCATGAAGGTGTCGCCCGGGCTCATGGTGGCCATGAAGACCGCCTGGTTCGCCTGGCTGCCGGAGTGGGGCTGCACATTGACGTACTCACAGCCGAACAGCTGTCTGGCGCGCTCGATGGCGATCTCCTCGACCTCGTCCACCACCTCGCAGCCGCCATAGTAGCGTTTGCCCGGATACCCCTCGGCGTACTTGTTGGTCAGGACCGAGCCCTGGGCCTCCAGCACGGCGCGGCTGACGATATTCTCCGAAGCGATCAGTTCGATCTGATCCTGCTGGCGCTTCAGCTCCCGCGTGAGCACGCTGGAAACCGCCGGGTCGCTCTCCGAAGCGGGCGCGGTGAAGAAGGCGTCGATGAAATTAGCGGCTTGGGCGGTCATGAGAGGGCCTTTCGGGAATCTGGGGAGGACGGGCCTGGGCGGCTCTTTACCGCCTTGCGGGCCCGGGGCCAAACGTTGGGAACCATGTCGGGTCGGAGGCGTTGACGCCAAGTCTGATGACCCTGGGCGAAGGGGTGCTCGGGCTTTTGCAATGCCATGTACCCAGGGGGCGCTTGATGAGTATCGATAGGGAAGCTGACGGCACGGACGTCGAAGAGGTTTTGTCCCTCGCCACCGGCATCGTCTCGGCCTTCGTCAGCCGTAACTCTGTGTCTCAGAACGACCTGCCAGAATTGATCCGGTCGGTGCACCAGGCTCTGCGGGGCCTTGGCCAGGCCGCGCCCATCGCCGTCGAAGAACGGCCCAAGCCGGCGGTGCCGATCAACAAGTCGATCCAGCACGACTTCATCGTCTGTCTTGAAGACGGCAAGCGGCTGAAGATGTTGAAGCGTTACCTGCGTTCTCGGTTCGACATGAGCCCCGATGACTATCGGCGTCGCTGGGGCCTGGCGCCCGACTATCCGATGGTGGCGCCGGCCTATGCGGCGCGTCGTTCGGACTTCGCCAAGCAGATCGGCCTTGGCAAGGGCGTGCGGCGGCGGACCTGAGTTGGGCGGCCTGGCCGCCTGATCGTTCAGATGATTATAGAAGTTGAGGCTTCTCCGAAGCGGTGAGTGCGCTCCCCGTATGCGCCTGCACGCCTCGAATCGCAAGCTGACGACGGCTTTTCCTGACCGCCGCCCTCAGCGAGCTCTGACGTCAGGCGGCGTATCCGCCGACGCGCTTGATGTTGCAGTGGGCCCAGAGCCTTTCGAGGGCTTGGGCCAGGTCGTC